>DASYCF010000435.1:0-3947 GCA_036500365.1 Byssovorax sp. | reverse complement strand
GCGGCAGCGGCCCGATCGAGCGCACCGGGCACAGGAACACGGCGAGGAAGCCCGTCTCGCAGAGCTGCGTCTCCCAGCCGTAGCCGTAGAACGTCTGGCCGACGTGCACGAACGACAGGTAGAGCGCCCACAGCGCGAGCTGCACGAGCGCGTTCGTCGCGCCGAGCACGACCGCGGTGGACAAGACGACCCCGACCCACGCGAGCGCGATGACGACGTTGTCCGCGGGATGCACGAGCCAGAAGATCGACGGCGCGCGCCAGAAGCACGCGCCGCGAGATTCGAAACTGCGCGCGCACCGATCGACGAACGCGTCGGCCGGCATGAGCCCGCCGTGGCCGAGCAGCGGCCGCCACTGCACCACGATGACGACGAACGCGACCAGGTAGACGACGCCGAGCAGGCGCAGCAGCGCGAACCGCGTGAGGAGGTACGTGTCCTTCGAAGCGAAGAGGCGACGGAGCGAGCCTTCGATCGGACCGCGGGTCGCGGGCGGCTCGGTCTCCGTCGCCTCGTCGCCGTCGCCCATGGAATGCGGCTTAGCGCATCCACCAGGCGCCGCCGGCTACATGTTCTCGACCGACTTGAGCATCTCCGTCACGAACTGAACGCGCGGGCGCAGGAGCCGATCGCGCATGCCGCCGCGCATCACGTGGATCTGCGTGTCGGCTGCGCCGTGGTTGTTGCCCTGCAAGAGCTCGTCCGTGAAGACGTAGGCGTAGTGGTCGTCCGCCTTCTTCGGCTCGCCGTTCGTCGTCTGCGCCGCGGCCGCCCCGGCGGTGCCGAGCACCGCGAGCGCGACGCACACCGCCGCGAGGGCGCGCGGCCCGCCGTCGTTCTTGTTTCCCATGCGTGTCTCCTCCGCGGAGGTAGACACGCGTCGCTCCGCGCGCTTGGGCGCCCAAGGGCTGACAAGCCAAGACGACGGGAGCGCTGGACGTCCTGCGAGCAGCGGCGCGCCGACGCCGGTGGTCAGCCGCGGCGTGATGGCGTCGAGGGGGGCCGAGCCGCGGCTTCGACGGGTGCCCTCCGGGGCGGAGGTCTGTGGACAGTGGCGCGCCCGTGGACAACGCGTGGGAGGTCTCGGGAGAGGCGGATGAGTCGTCGTGCGCGTTGCCCACCGGCGCTTGGACCCGGCGTCGCGTGAGCCCGCGGGCGCCGAGCGCTCCCGTCCGCGTGGACGAGCGTCAGTTGTGCGGCGAATAGTCCGCCGTCGTCCGCGGGTAGATCTCCATGTACTTGGTGACGGGCGGCGTCTGCATCGGCGGGATGAACAAGCCGAACACGCCTTCGACCCCTGCGGTGAAGTCGACCGTCGTCGCGCCGTCGGTCGGGAGGCCCGTGAACGCCGAGCCCGTGAGGCACGTCGGGCTCAGGCTCACGAGGTCGTTCGCGCCCGCGTCCTGCTGGCTGCCGTCGAAGATGACGAACGTCTGCGCGGGCATCTTGGATTTGCCGTGCACGGGCGTCGCGAGTGACGTGCTCGTGATCTGGATCAGCAGCGGACCGAGGTCGTTCTCGTACTTGTCGATGCTCAGATCGTCGAGGTGCTCGCCGAGGATCGGCAGCGGGTTGCCCTGGCCGATCGTCTTGATGCAGCCGGGCAGGTGCAGCGCGACCTGCACGAGGAGCTCGTTCTGGCCGTCGACGTCGTAGCGCCACGCGCTCCCGTAGACCTGCACCTTGTCGCCGACCTTCGTCGTCGTGAAATACTGCGCCGCGCCCTTCGACACGAAGAGCTTGATCGCGTGCTGCGCGCCGGCGGCGAGCGTCGCGTAGGTCTCGTCCTGCTGGAGGAAGATCTGGCACGCCACGCCCATTTGGCAGGCCGTGCCCGAGATCGCGGTCACGTACGCGGAGGGGATCCACACGGGCGTCGGCGTCGCTTGCGCGGAGAAATTCGCCCAGATGTCGGTGATCTGCTCCGTGGGCACGTTCGCGGGCTGCGTATCGCACGTCGGCCACACGAACGCGCCGCCGGCGCCGCCGCCCGCGCCGGTGAAGCCGCCGAAGCCCGACGTCGTGCTCCCGCCCGCGCCGCCTTCGCCGCCCATCCCGCCGAGGCCACCGCCGCCCATGCCGCCGAGGCCGCTCCCGCCGGTGCTCGTCGTGGGCGACACGGTGGTCGAGCTCGCGGGCGTCGACGTCACGGTCGTCGGCATGCTCGAGGACGACGACGACACGTCCGACGTGGGCAGGCTCGCGCCCGCGCCTTGCTGCGTGTCGGCGGCGTCGCCCCCGCAGCCGACGTACGCCACGCCGAGCGCGCTCGCCACACACGAGACGAGCACGATGGCGCGCCCGTCCCGGCCCGAATGCCGCCGAAGATGCTTCATCGTGTCAGCCTAGAACCGCTTCTGGGGCCCGCATGCAAGGATTTTTTGCGAGCGCGCAGCCCGCCGGCCGACGACAATGGCCCCGATGCGCGTCGAGTTCTTCTACGACTTCTCGTGCCCCTACGCGTACCTCGCGAGCACGCAGATCGAGCGGCTGGCGAAGGCGCACGGCGCCGAGCTCGTCTTCAAGCCGATGCTGCTCGGCGGCGTGTTCCAGGCGATCGGCGCGCCGATGGTGCCGTCGATGCCCCCCGCGAAGGCGCGGCACAACGCGCTCGACATGCAGCGCTGGGCCGCGCACTGGGGCGTGCCGCTGACGATGCCGGAGTCGCACCCGATCCGCACCGTGCTCGCCCTGCGCTCGGCGCTCGCGGCCGGGGCCGACGTCGCGCGCGCGACGCACGCGCTCTTCCGCGCCTACTGGGTCGACGCGAAGGACGTGTCGCAGCCCGAGGTCGTGCGCGCCGCGCTCGACGCTGCAGGCCTCGACGGCGCAGCCCTCGTCGCGCGCGCGGACGCCCCCGAGCTCAAGGCCGACCTGCGCGCGCGCACCGACGACGCCGTCGCGCGCGGCGTCTTCGGCGCGCCGGCGCTCGTCGTCTCGGCCGACGGCGACGCCGAGCACGCGCAGCTTTTCTGGGGCCAGGATCGCCTGGATTTCGTGGAGCGCGCGCTCGACGGATGGGCGGCCGGCGCGCCGACGTCGCTCACCCCGTCGAACCCTGGGATCCGTGTCCTCGGCAGCGTCGTCGCGCGCGAGGAGACGCCCGCGTCGCGCAACACGCACCCGACGGGCGCCGCGCGCCTCGACTTCTTCTTCGATTTCTCGAGCCCGTTCGCCTACCTCGCGTCCACCGCGGTCGAGGGCATCGCGCGGCGCACCGCCGCGCGGCTCGTGTATCGGCCGTTCTTGCTCGGCGCGCTCTTCAAGAAGATCGGCACGCCCGACGTGCCGCTGTTCTCGATGCCCGAGGCGAAGCGTCGATACGCGATGCGGGACATCGCGCGCTGGGCCGACGTGCGCGCCGTCCCGCTCGTCTTTCCGAGCCGCTTCCCCGTCAACACCGTCAAGCCGCTCCGCATGGTGCTCGCGGCGCCGGACCTGGTCCGCCCGCAGCTCGTCGCCGAGTTCTTCCGCGCGATCTGGGTCGAGGATCGCGACGTGGGCCTCGACGCCGAGCTCGCGGGCATCGCCGAGCGCGCCGGCGCCGACGCGGACGCGCTCCTCGAGGCCGCGCGCGGCGAGGCGATGCGCGCGGCACTCCGCGTCGCCACCGACGAGGCAGAGGCCGCCGGCGTGTGCGGCGCGCCTTGCTTCGCCGTCGATGGCATGACCTTCTGGGGACAGGATCGCCTCGCGTTCGTCGAGGCCGCGTTGAACGGTTGGCGCCCCGCCTGCGGATGACGCGCCGCGTTGGCATTTTCTCCCGGCTCGCCCGCGCGGCATTGTCATCGGCCGCGAGGTGCGTAGACTCATTCGCCATGTCTCCGTTCGCCCGGATCTGCGTGTCGCTGAGCCTCGCGCTCGCCGCGCCGGCCGCGGCGGTGCTCGCGTCGCCGGGCGTCGCCCAGGCCGACGAGGCGCGGAGCGATCTCTCGCCCGGCGTGCAG
>DASYCF010000434.1:0-5423 GCA_036500365.1 Byssovorax sp. | reverse complement strand
GTGCTGCTGCGCCTCTACGACGTCGACTCGGGGACGGTGCGCGTCCTTGGCCGCGACGCGCGCTCGATGCCCCGCGAGGAGCTCCGCGCGAACTTCGCCGTCGTCCCGCAAGACGTGTTCCTGTTCCCGGGCACCGTCGCGTCGAACATCGCCGCAGGCGACGTGGACTTCGACCGCGTGAAGGTCGAGCGGGCGCTCGATCGCATCGGCGCGCGCGAGCTCTTCGAGCGGCGTGAGGGCGGCCTCGACGCGCCCGTGCTCGAGCGCGGCGGCAACTTCTCGGCCGGCGAGCGCCAGCTCATCGCGTTCGCGCGCGCGCTCTACCGCGATCCGCCGATCCTCGTGCTCGACGAGGCGACCGCGAACGTCGACAGCGACACCGAGGCGCGCCTCCAGCGCGCGCTCGACGGCGCGATGGAGGGCCGCACCGCGCTCATCATCGCCCACCGCCTCTCGACCATCCGCGCGGTCGATCGTATCGTCGTGTTCCACAAGGGCCACGTCGTCGAGCAAGGCACGCACGAGGACCTGCTCGCGAAGGGCGGCGTGTACGCGCGCCTGCACCGCCTCCAGTTCGCGAAGGAGCGCGTCGAGCGCGCCCAGCCGGTGGTCGCCGCCGAGGAGTAGGGCGCGTCGTGGTAGACTTGGCGCGCCGGATGCGGAGACCTGGATGAGGTCGACCCTACGACGATCGAGCCTACGTAAGACCTGCGAGATCCTCGCTACCGCGACGTGGTGCGCGTGCGCAGGGCTCCTGTGCGCGTGCATCCGAGATCCTGCGCCCACGGCCGAGGGCGCCGTCAGCCCTGGAGACCGTGGCGGCGCGGGCACGCGGCCCGCCCGTCCGCCGCTGTGGGTGATCCCGGTCGACGCGCAGAGCGCGGTGGAAGGCCTGCTGTACGCCGTCGACGGCGAAGGCAACAGCTACTTCGCGGGCAACCTCCTCGACGACGCGACGGGGCACGTCGACATCGGAGGACCGGTGCGGTGCCCGATCATGACGCCGCAGGCCAGCAGCGCGTTCGTCGTGAAGATCGATTCGAGTGGCGCGCGCGCATGGCAGCGGTGCGTCGCGCGATGGACCGACATGCCCTACGGCGCGGGCATCACCGCGATCGCCGCCGCGCCCTCCGGCGACGTCGTCGTCGCAGGCGTCGCGGTCACCGAGGTGCGGTTCGGTGACGTCGACGTGGTGCCGCCGGACGCGAACGGCGACACGTTCCTCATGCGCCTCGACGCGAGCGGGCAGACGCGCTTCGTCACGACGTGGACGCCGGCTCCGAGCACCGTGGCTCTCGCAGCGAACGACGTGGGCGACACGGTCGCGTCCTTCGTGCCCGATCTCGGGTCGGTCGACTTCGGCGTGCCGGTCGAGGGCAGCGGCGCGACGCTGCTGGCGCGCTTCGACGCGTCGGGGAGCGCGCAGTGGGCGCGCGAGTACGACATGGACGCGTCGCACTCGCCGATCGCCCTCTCGCCCTCGGGCGACGTCGCCATCACGGATGGAGCCGGTGTGGCGCGGATCGCGGCGACGGGGGCGGTGCTGTGGGGGACGCGCTGGTCCAGCCCATCGGCTGGGCCATGGTCCGGGAGCGCAACCTGGCCCGCGCTCGCCTTCGATAGCGCGTCGGCGGTCTTGCTCGCCGGAGGCACGACGTTCCCGTCGAACTTCGGGGGAGACCGCGTCGAGTCGCCGTTCGGCTTCGCGTACTTGCTCGGCGTCGGCGCCGACGGCGCGTTCGACTGGAGCCAAACGGTCGATGACACGTCGTGGGGTGACGACGGCGACATCGGCTACCTCGGCTTCCCGTTGCCGACGGCCGGCGGCATCGCCACGTCGACCGACGGTCGCACGCTCGCCGCGATTGGCTTTCCGAACGGCTTCCGCTTCGAGGGTCAGCGGCCGCCATGTCATGGCTGCGGTGCGCTCGTCGAGGTCTCCGCCGACCACGCGTCGACGACGATCGAGACCGTGACGACGACGAAGCGCGAGGTCGAGGACCCGCGCGTCGCGCTGTTGGGCGTCGCGTTCGGTCCGCACGAGCGCGTCGTCCTCGGGTCGTTCGACGGAACCGACCTCGAGATCGGAGGAGCCGCCGCGCCGATCGAGCCCGGCGTGGCGCGCTACTTCCTCGCGGGGCTCCCGGATGAGTGATCGATCGGCGTCACCGCGCGTGCTGCTCTTCGCGGCGGCCATCGCGCTGTCTTCGGTCGCGTGCGGGGCGCACCTCGAGAGCGACCTCGGCGACACGAGCGCCGGCGCGCCGCTGCCGGCTGCGTGGACGATCCCCATCCAGCCCGAGACCGATCAAGGCTTGGTGGTCGCGCCGGTGCTGTTCGCGGGAGACGGCGCAGGCAACAGCTACCTGGCGAGCCTTCTCGACGATGGAGGCTCGCCGGCCGACTTCGCTGGCGCCGTGACGTGCGCGCCGTTCGCTGCGGGTCGCGCGCATGTCTTCGTCGTGAGGATCGACCCGACGGGCGCGCGTGTCTGCTCGACGTGCGTCGCGTCGGGGGGCGCGTCGGCGACGATCGCGGCGCTCCGCGTTCGGCCCGCACGAGCGCATCGTGCTCGGAGCGTTTCGCGGTGACGACGTGACGATCGGCGGCGTCGCGGTCCCCATCGCGAACGATCCGCAGTCGATCACGCCGGCGCTCTTCCTCGCCGCGCTGCCCGACGACTGATGCCCGACGCTACGGCGTCGGCGCGGCGGTGGAGCCGTCGCCGGCGACGACCATCAGCCAGAACTGCGCGCACTCGCCGTTCGTCAGCGTGATGCTCTGCGCGTCCTCGGCCTCGAGCTCGACCTCGTTGCCCGAGGCCGGCGCCAGCGTGCCTGCGTCGACGCCGTCGGACGAGAACGACAGGTACGCGATCCACCACGCGGGCACGACGCCGAGGTCGTGCTCGATCTGGTAACGGATGCCGCCGGGGAAATACAGCAGCGGGCCCGTGATCGGCGCCGAGCGGTACACGCCGTCCTCCGTCGCGCCGTCTTTGTAGACGATGGGCGGGTTGTCGCCGTTCGCGCGGTCGCACGTCGTCGGGAACGAGTTGCACGCGGCGAGGGCGAGGGCCGCCGCGACCGCGAGCGCCGCCTCTGCCCGCCCGATCACAGCCACTTCGCGGCGTCCGGCGCGTGGTACGTCAGGATGAAGTCGGCGCCGGATCGACGGATCGACGTGAGGAGCTCGAGCACGGCGCGCTTCTCGTCGATCATCCCGGCAGCGGCAGCGGCCTTGAGCATCGCGTACTCGCCGCTCACGTTGTACGCGGCGACGGGGAGCTCCGTCGCGTCGCGCACCTGCCGCACGACGTCGAGGTACGGGAGCGCAGGCTTGACCATCACCATGTCGGCGCCCTCGGCCTCGTCGAGGGCGAGCTCGCGCAGCGCCTCGCGCGCGTTGCCGGGGTCCATCTGGTAGCCGGCACGGTCGCCGAACTTCGGCGCGCAGTCGGCCGCCTCGCGGAACGGACCGTAGAACGCGGACGCGTATTTCACGGCGTACGACAGGATCGCGAGCTCGGCGTGGCCCTCGGCGTCGAGCGCCTTGCGGATCGCGCCGACGCGGCCGTCCATCATGTCGCTCGGCGCGACGACGTCGGCCCCCGCGTTCGCGTGCACGATGGCCGCGCGCGCGAGCACGTCGAGCGTCGCGTCGTTGTCGACCTGCATCACGCCGGCGCGGTCGGCCTTCAGGATGCCGCAGTGTCCGTGGTCGGTGTACTCGTCGACGCACACGTCCGTCATCACGACGAGCTCGGGCGCGGCGTCCTTCATCGCGGCGACGGCGCGCGGCACCGGCCCGTTCGGGTCGTAGGCGCTCGTGCCGCTCGCGTCCTTGGTCTTCGGCAGACCGAACAGGATGACGCCGCCGAGGCCGAGCTCCTTCGCGCGTCGCGCCTCGCCCGCGGCGGCCGACACGGGCAGCTGCGAGACCCCGGGCATCGTGCGCACGGGCGATGGATCGGTGAGCGTCTCCGAAAAGAAGAGCGGCAGGACCAGGTCGCCGGGCACCACGTGGGTCTCTCGGACGAGCGCGCGGATGGCGGCGGAGCGGCGGAGGCGGCGCGGCCTGACGGCGGGGAACATCGGGCGGAGCTTAGTACAAAGCGCGTCGAGCCAGCGCGCCGCGGCCGTGCTCGGGACGTACCCGACACGTGAACGGCGTGTGACGCGGCCGAACTTCGAAGCCCTCCTGGCCCAGCGGTGCTAGGCGGCTCGGCGGGCTCGGCGATCGAGGGGCAAGGTGGCCTCGATCGAGGGCCCGAAGACACACCGCGAGGCCACACCATGAAGCGCACTCCTTCGATCTTCGCCCTGAGTCTCGGGCTGCTCGCGCCGGCGACCGCGCTCGCCGCGGCGCCCGCGAAGCTGCTCATCAGCCACGTCGTCGTCTCGCCGGATCCGGCCGAGTCCGTGGCGATCATGAACCCCGGCAAAGACCCGGTGGACCTCACCAACTACTACCTCGCCGACTTCGAGTCGTACTGGAAGGTGACGACGCAGACCAAGCCGTCGAACGCGAGCGACTTCGTCATCCAGTTCCCGGTGCACGCGATCATCAACGCCGGCACGACGCAGTACGTCGCGCTGCAGGGCGCGGAGTGCTTCAAGTCCGCGCCGGCGACGGGCTGCGGCACGGCCGGCGCGTGGCCGGGCTTCGGCGCGTACCCGAACTACGAGCTCCCCTCCGCGGCGGGCAGCCTCGACGTGCTGACGGTCCCGAACATGACGGCGCCGTTCACGGGCGCGGTCGGCGGGAGCCGCGGCCTCACGAACGGCGGCGAGCTCATCGTCCTCTTCTACTGGGACGGTGTGGCGTCGATCGTGACCGACGTCGACTATGTGGTGTACGGCGCGCCGAGCTCCGGCAACCCGACGGTCGACAAGCTCACGACCGACGGCTTCCCTTTCAACGACACCGTGTTCGCGACCGGCACCGGCGCGCCGCTCTTCGCGGGCAGCGCGGGCTCGACGACGCAGACGTGCCGCAGCGACTTCACCGAGGGCTCGCAGCACCAGTCGAACGGCAACGGCATCTCCGGCGCCGACGAGACCAGCGAGAACTGGTCGACCACGTTCACCGCGTGCACCAGCGTGGTCGTGTCGAACCCCGACACCGACAACGACGGCGTCCCCGACTCGGGCGACAACTGCCCGACGATGTCGAACGCGACCCAGCTCGACACCGACGGCGATCTCGTCGGCGACGCGTGCGACGCGTGCCCGGCGCAGGCTGGCCCGCCTCCGACGGGCTGCCCGATCTCGCCGGTCGCGTCGAGCTCGTCGTCGACGGGCGTCGGCGGCGGCGGCGGCGCGAGCGGCGTCGGCGGCGGCTCGGTCGTCACGACGGCGACGCAAGCGGTGACGACGGTGACGGCGACCGGCGTCGGCGGCGCGCTCGGCGTCGGCGGCGCG
>DASYCF010000433.1:0-5940 GCA_036500365.1 Byssovorax sp. | reverse complement strand
ACCGCCCCGCCGCCGCGGGATTCGGGTCGGCCAGCGCGCGCCCCGCGACGGCGAAGAGGTTCTCGCTCTCGACCTCGAGCCACTTCACGTCGCCGCGCGCGCGCTCGAGGAAATGCGCGGCGTGGCGCGCCTCGGTCGCCTTCGTGGCGGCCGCGTCGGCGAGGCGGCGACCCGCGAACGCGCGCACGCTCTCGAGGATCTTGAAGCGCCTGCCGCCGCCGGCGTACGCCGTCGAGTGGACGAGGCTGTGATCGACGAGCGCTTGGACGATCACGAGCGCCGCCTCGGGCCGGCCCTTCTTGCCCGGCGCGAGCGTGAGCACGTCGGCCGCGGCGTCGAGCGTGAAGCCGCCGCGGCAGACGCTGAGCTCGGCGAGCGCGGTCGCCTCGGTCGCCGCGAGGAGCTCCCACGACGCGGCGATGGCGCCCTCGAGCGTGTCACCGCGGCCCGTGCGCGGCGCGGCGCCGAGCACGTCGAAGCCCTCGCGGAGCTTCGCGGCGAGCTCCCCCGTGCCGAGCACGCGGAGGCGCGCCGCCGCGAGCTCGATCGCGAACGGCAGCCCGTCGAGGCGGGCGACGATCTCGTCGACGTCGCTGCGCTCGGCGTCGCTCGGCGAGAAGCCGCGCACCTCGGCGGTCGCGCGCTCGAGGAACAGCGCGACCGCCGGCGACGCCGAGTCGCCGAACGACAGCGGAGCGAGCTCGAACAAGGCCTCGCCAGGCACGCGCGCGGCGCGACGCGACGTCACGAGGAAGCGGACGCCGCGCGCGCCGGCAACGAGCGCGCCCACGATCGGCGCCGCCTCGGGCAACAGCTGCTCGAGGTTGTCGAGGACCACGAGCGCCGGCCCGCGCGCCTCGAGCGCCAGCGCCACCTGCCGCGCCGCCTTGAGCGCGCTGTCGTCGGCGAGGAGCGGCACGTCGAGCGCCGCGGCGACGGCGCCGCAGAGGTCGAGCGCGCTCGCCGCCGTCGTGAGATCGACGATCCAGACGCCGCCCTGATACCGCGCGAGCTCGCGCCGGCCGACCTCCTCGGCGAGGCGCGTCTTGCCGACCCCCGCCGGTCCGAGGACGGTCACGAGGCGGTGCGCGCGCGTCTCCGCGACGAGATCGGCGAGCGCAGCCTCGCGGCCGACGAGGCTCGCCGCTGCCTCCCCGATGTTCGTGGGCGCCGTCACGCGAGTTCGGCGGATTCTATCGAGGTCGCGCGCGCGCGGACGCGCTTTCCCCGCCTGCCCGGTTCGGACCCGGGCGGGTCCCGGTCCTCCGTCGGGCCGCGGCGCATTGCTGGGCCGCCGCGCCGGCCCTAGGCTCCGCGACCCCCCACGAGGCGACCATGGCGATCTTCGACAAAGCGAAAGAGCTCAAAGAACAGGCCACGCAGAAGGCCGCGGCGATCGCCGAGCAGGCGAACCAGCGCGCCGCCGAGGTGCGCGAGAAGGCGGCCGAGGTGAAGGAGTCCGCCACGCAAAAGGCGGCCGAGGTCGCCGCCGGGGCGCAGAGGGCCGCCGACGAAACGCGCGCGCACGCCGAGCAGGCCGCCGCCGCCGCGCGAGACGGCGTCGCGAGCGCCGCGGCGAGCGCGAAGGCCACCGTCGCGAACGCGGCGAACGACGCGAAGGACGCGAGCATCGCGCGCGTGAAGGAGACGATCGCCGACTTCAACGAGGCGCTGCCGATCATCCGCTCGGCGGGCTACCGCGTGACCGGCGTCGACATCGCGCTCGGCCTGCCGCCGAAGGTCAGCGCGAGCGTGACCGTCAGCGACGAGGTGACGCCCGAGCACGTCGAGGCCGTGCTCGAGGCCCACAAGGACAAGAAGCTCACGTGCTTGATCGTGCGGTCGCTGTTCCAGGCGTGGAAGCTCCACAGCGCGATCTCGATCGTGGGCATGAAGCCGCGCGGCATGTCGATCGAGCTCGGGCTCATCCCGAACGTCGGCATCAAGTTCGTCGCGATCGACCCGCCGCCTCCCGCGGGAGCGCCCGCGCTGCCTCCCGCGCCCGCCGCCGCCGACGAGACCGGCTGATGGCGGGCGCCGCGAGCCTCGAGCTCAACGGCGTGCGCTTCGACGCGTCGCGCCCGCGCGGCCACGTCGAGAGCTGGTTCGTCAAGGCGAACGATCCGTCGGGCGATCGCGCGATCTGGCTCAAGGCGACGATCTACGCCGCGTCGACCGAGCCCGATCGCGCCGTCGCCGAGGGCTGGGCCATCGCGTTCGACCGCCGCGGCGGCGCGCCGAAGCACCGGGCCGTCAAGTGCTCGCTCCCGTTCGCGCGCGCCTCGTTCGCCACGCGCGGGCTCGCCGTGCGCTTCGACGAGGGCGAAGGCGCGCGCCTCGAGCTCATCGAGGCCGCGACGAAGGGCGCGATCGCGAGCTCCGGCGCCCGCGTCGCGTGGGACCTCCGCTGGGAGAACACGGCCGCGCCGATCCTCCCCTATTTCTCGCACGCGATGTACACGGGCGCGTTCCCGAAGCAGAAGCTCCTCACGCCCGCGCCCGACGCGCGCGTCTCGGGTGAGGTCACGGTCGACGGCGAGGCGTGGACGCTCGACGGCTGGCGCGGCATGCAGGGCCACAACTGGGGCCGCGGCCACTCGGACCTCTACGCCTGGGCGCACGTGAGCCAGTGGGATCAGGACGAGCCCGTCGTGCTCGAGGGAATGTCGGGCAAGGTGAAGATCGGCCCCGTGATGACGCCGCTGACGACGATCGTCTGCGTGCGGCACCGCGGGGTCGCGTACGACTTCAACGCGCCCCTCGACCTCCTGCGCGCGACCGGCGACGTCGCGCTGCGCCGCTGGGAGTTCTCGGCGAAGAGCGAGCACGCCACCATCGAGGGAACGCTCGAGGCGTCGACCGAGGATTTCGTCGGCCTCTATTACGCGAACCCCGACGGCGCGATGACCTACTGTCTCAACTCGAAGCTCGCGCGGGCGCGCGTTCATTTCGAACCCCGCGGGCGCGCGCCGATCCTCTTGACGTCGCGCGCGGCGGCCCTCGAGATCGGCACCCGGGACGACGCCCACGGCGTCAGGATGTACGTGTGACCGAAGGCCAGTTCACCGAAGCCGATCTCGCGCCCAGCGACGACGAGCGCCGCGCGGCGCGCAAATTCCAGGTCGAGCGCGGCGCCACCGGCGCGGCCGTGCTCGCCATCGGCCTCTGGATCGGCGGCCTCGTCGCGCTCGGCGCGTGCGCGGCGCCGTTCGTGTTCCAGCGCACGCCAGCGCCTTACTCGGGCGACGCGATGGGCGCCGCGTTCGCGCGGTTCGACTCGATCACCCTCGGCTGCGCCGTCGTGCTCCTCGGCGCCGAGGCGACGCGCACGTGGGCCTCGGGCAAGCGCGGCCGAACGACCGTCGCGCGCGTCCGGCGCGTCCTCGGCGTGGTGCTCGCGGCCGCCGCGGCCTACGTGGCGATGGCGTGCACGCCGCAGATCCAGGCGCTCCACGCGGCCGGCGTCCGCCGCAACGACGGGCCGCAGGGCGTCGAGCTCGAGCGCATCCACAAGACGGCCGAGCTCGTCGGCAAGCTCGAGCTCGCCGGCGGCGCCGCGCTGATCTTCCTGCACGTCTTCACGCTCGGCGCGAAGAAGCCCGACGACGACGACGACGACCTCCGCGCGCCCGAGCCCGGCCCGCTGCCGCCCGGGAGGCTCTGAGTGCCCCGCGACGACAAGCTCTATTCGGGCTTCGTCCGCCACGACTACGTGCTCACGTTCTCGGTCGGCGCCGCGGAGAACCGCGACAAGCTCGTCGCGCTGTGCAAGGGCCCGTGGCTCGGCGACGAGGTGAACGCGAACACGTGGGAGGTCTCGAACGACCTCAGCCCCGAGAAGATGGAAGACGCGATCCTCGCGTGCCTCGGCGACGACGACAAGGCGACCTACTACTACCTGAGCGACGCGAAGCGCCTCTTCCGCGTGATGCTCGGCTGACCGTCAGCGCGACGACAGGCCGACCGAGAGCGCGGCGGTGCGCGCGACGTGCACGACCGATCGCGGGCGGAGCTCGACCCCGAGATCGACGCCGACGTTCACCGGCGCGAGCGCGACGCGGGCCGACGCGTCGAGCTTGTGGACGTCCTCGTCGGCGACGAGCACGGCGACGCCCCCCCGCGGCGGGCCGCCCCCGACCCGCGGCAGCCCGAGGTACTCGGCCGAGACGACGAACGGCGCGAGCGGCGCCGTCGTCGCCCACACGCCGAGGCCGACGAGCAGATCGGTGGACGCGCGGCTCGACGCGAACGACGTGCCCGGCGCGGTGTACGCGCGCGTCTCGTGGCGAACGCCGAGCGCGCCCTCGAGGGCGATCCGGTCGAGCCGCTTCGCGCACACGGCCGCCGCGTCGACGTCGGCCGCGGAGCTCGACGCGACGAGCTCGTCCGAGCTCGGGCGCTGCCCGGCCTCGACGGCTTGCAGCAGCGGCACCGGCGGCTCGAGCTCGACGCCGCCCTCGCCGGCCGCCGCCGCGTAGACGCCGATCGACGGCGCGACGTCGTCCTCGCGCCGGACGGTGATCATCGCCGCCGCGCCGCCGCTGTAGTTCACCTCCGAGGGCAGCGTCTCGGTGATCGACGTCTTCGGGCCCGCGAGCGCGAACACCCGGAGCGTGCCGAGGAGCTCGATGCGATCGTCCCAGAACGCGACGCCGAAGCCGAGCGACTCGTCGCCCTCGATCATCGTGACGGCGCGCGTGGGGCCGCCGAGCGGCGGCGCGAACAGGAACTCGGCCTCGCGGATGCGCGCCGTGACCTGCACCTCGCTGCGCGCCCACGCGATCGGCAAGAGCGCCGGGTGCGGCGGCACGAAGGCGACCGGCAGCGAGACCGCCTCGCGACGCGACGACGTCTCGCAACGCCACGGCGACGGCGGCGGCGCGGCGACGAGCTCGCGAGGCGGAGGCGAGGATGGCGCCGCAGGCGGCGGTTGAACGCGCGTAGGCGCGGGCGCGGGCGCCACCAGCGGCGCGGGCGCGGGCTCCGGCACGAGCTCGACCTCGATCGTGGTGACGTCGCCGACGCGCTTCGAGCGCTGCACGGCGCGGGCGGGCGCGCGCAGCGTGATCGTGATCACGGCGCCGGCCGCGTCCTCGGCCTTCTCGATGCGATACGCGGGGCTGCCCTCGAACGCGGCCACGCTCGCGTCGCGATCGACGGCGGGCCCGAGCTTCGCGCCCGGCAGCTTGATCACGACGCGCCCGTCCTCGGGCGACACGACGAGCTCGCGCGCGCCCTGCGCCGTGACGACGACCGCGAACCGCCTCGGCGCGATCTCACGAAACCCGACCTCGGTGACGACCGCGCGCACCGGTCGACCCTGTGCGCTCGCGTCATGCGCGGAGATCATCGCGCCGCCGATCGCGGCGAGCGCGAGGAGTCCGGCTAGGGTCAGGCGCACGAGGCCCATGAGAGCACGTCGACGCCGCGCGACGGAGCGCTCCGAAACGACCGCGCGAGCGCGGCGCGGCGACGCGGCGCAACACGGTACGATTCCATTCGTGAGGCGCTCGCTCGAGGTCGTGTCGTTCGTACTGGTCGCGGCGGCGGCGCTCGGATGCAGCGCCCCCGCAGCCGGCGACGGGCGCGCGGCCGGCACGGCGAGCGCTGCGAGCGCGGCGGAGGCAGCCTCGAGCGCGTCCCCGTCAGCCGACGAGTCGGCGGCGCGCGCGCAGGCGAGCGGCGACCCGGACCTCGCGCGCGACGACGACACGGCCCGCGAGATCGAGCCGATCGAGGCACCCGCGCGCGAGCGTGCGACGCCGAGCTCCGCCCGTGAGGCCGAGCGCGTCGCGAAGTTCGCCCCGGCGGCCGAGCCGTCGCTCGAGCCGCACCTCGCGACGATCCGCGAGCACTTCGGCGAGGTCGACGGGCTCGAGCTCCAGAAGATCGTCCGCTTCGGCACCGACCGCGCGTTCGTGCTGCTGAGCTCGCGTGGGC
>DASYCF010000432.1:0-2183 GCA_036500365.1 Byssovorax sp. | reverse complement strand
ACCGTGATCGTCGTCGCCCACTCGGCGTTGCCCGGCGCGCGCGCGACGACCTTGTAGGTGCCGCCGTCGACGGGGATCGCCTTGCCCCACAGCGCGGGGTCGACCGCCTCGGTGCCGCGCAGGATCTCGAGCCCGCCGATGCGGACGTCGTCCGGGACGCGGACGGTCAGCGTCGACAGCCGGGCCTCCAGCTTGCCCGCGTGCTCGGCCGCGACGCGGTGCGTGCGCTTGCCGTCGTCGTCGGACGCCGCGCGCGTCGACCGCTCGACGACGAGGAACTCGCCCCACGCGGTCGCGAGCTGGTCGTTCTTCTCGCGGCAGTTCGCCTGGTTGAGCGCGGTGTTCGGCGTCGGATCGAGGCGCTGGCTCGCGTCGAACGCGTCGCACGCCTCGGCGTAGCGACCCTGCGCCATCAGCGCCTGCGCTTCCTTGAACAGCACGGCAGATTCGGCGCTCGCCGGCTGCGCGAGCGCGGGCGAGGTGCTCGCGAGGATCAGGACATGGGCAATACGAGTCACGGGTTCTCCTACTTGCAGCTGGGGATGTCGTCGCCACACGGCGACGGGGTCGGGGTCGGGGTCGGGGAAGGGGTAGCGGAGGGCAGGGCCGCGCGGTCGCGATGCCCCCAGCGACGGAGCGCGGCGAGCGCGGCGCGCGCGGTCGTGCTCGCCGCGAGGTGCACGCGCGGCATCTCGAGCGGCGCCGGCGTCTCGACCCGCGCCGGAGAAGCCTCGACCCGCACGGGCGCGTCGACACGAGCGGGCAGCTCGACGTGCTCGGGCGCCCGCGACGCGGCCACGCCGATCGCGAGCCCGCCCGCCACGACGACGACCGCGGCGAGCGCGAGCCAGCCGCGCGAGCTCGCGGGCTCCGAGCGGACGCCGGTCGCGGCGGACAGCGTCGTCGTCGCCGGCACGAGCGTCGGCGCGAGCGGCGCCGGGACGAGCGGCGCTCCCGTGGGATGGATCCGCGCGCGCGCGAGCGCGAGCTCGCCGGCCGCGGCGAACCGCCCGGCCGGCTCCTTCGCGAGGCAGCGCGCGAGCAGGTCGTCGACGGCGCTCGGGATGCCCGGGACGAGGTCCGACGCGCGCGGCGGGGGCTCGTACATGTGCTTCGCGAGGACCTCGCCCATGCCCTCCGCCTCGAACGGCGGGCGCCCGGTGATCAGCGCGAACAGCACGCAGCCGAGCGCGTAGACGTCCGACCGCGTGTCGATCGCGCCCGCGCCGCGGCACTGCTCGGGCGACATGTACGCCGGCGTCCCGAGGATCGACGCGGTCTTCGTGCGCGCGTCGCCGGTCATGCCGGTCAGCTTCGCGATGCCGAAGTCGAGGAGCTTCGGGCGCTCGCCGCCGGCGACCTCCGCGTCGGGGACCAGGAAGATGTTCTCCGGCTTGAGATCGCGGTGGATGATGCCGCGGGCGTGGGCGGCGCCGAGCGAGGTCGCGACCTGCCGCATCACGCGCAGCGCGTCCGCGAGCGCGACCCGGCCGAGCCGGGCGAGCCGGCGGTCGAGCGGCTCGCCGTCGAGCAGCTCCATCACGATGTACGCGCTGCCGTCGGCCGCGTGTCCGAAGTCGAAGATCTGGACGATGCCGGGATCCGCGATCGCCGCGGCCGCGCGCGCCTCGTTGAAGAAGCGCGCGACGACGTCGGGCCGCGCCGACATCTCGCCGTGCAGGACCTTGAGGGCCGCGCGCCGCCCGAGGGCGACGTGCTCCGCGAGCCACACCTCGCCCATGCCGCCCGCGCCGAGGCGCGAGCCCACGAGATATCCGCCGATTCGAGCTCCGGGTTGCAGCACGTTCTCGCTCTCCACCCACGGAGGCGAGAACGGACGGCCTAGCTCACAACGTCGCCGGGCGTTTTTGTATCTCCGCGGATCTCCCGGGCAATCCAGGCCTGGCCCAGCTTGAGATCGCGGCTGATCGTGTTGGGATGGACCGCGAGGACCTCGCCGATCTCCTCGCGGGTCAGCCCCGCGAAGTAGTGCAGCTCGATCACGCGCGCCTTGCGCTCGTCCTGCCGCGCGAGCGCCTCGAGCGCCGCGTCGAGCGCGAGCAGCGACTCCGGGCGCTCGAACGCCGCGACCTGATCGTCGAACGTCGCGGGAGACGCGCCGTCGCCGCGCTTCGCCGCGAGCCGGCCGCGCGCGTGGTCGACCAGGATCTGGCGCATGTTCC
>DASYCF010000431.1:0-4538 GCA_036500365.1 Byssovorax sp. | reverse complement strand
TGCACCTTCTCGCGCACCTTCGGGTCGGTCTCCATGGGCAGGAACTGCTCATAGTAGCGCGTGGCGTCGTCGAACTCGCCGAGGCGCTCGTGGATCAGCGCGAGGTTGTAGACGAGCTCCTTGCCGGACGGGTCGAGCGCGAGCGCGGTCTCGAGCTTGGCGATCGCGTCGCGGTACTCGCCGCGCTCGTAGAGGCGCGCCGCCTCGTCGTGCAGGGCCTGCGCGCGCTCGATCGCGGCGTCGCTCTTCGCGGCGTGGAGGCGCGGCGTATCGGCGCGACTCGAGACCGGCGCGAGCGCGAGCGCGAGGGCCGCGCCGCCGATCCAGCGCGCGCCGACGGACCGAGCGAAGCGAGCACGGGGCGTCGAGCCGCTCGCGACCCCATGGCTGCGGAGCATCAACGAACGGCGCAGGCGTAGTCGCCCACCATGATGAACGCGCGCGTGCACTTCACGTGCACGGAGCGCTTCGACGTGGCGAAGTCGAACGTGCGCGCGAACGGGGTGCGCTCGAGCGACGTCATCCGCGCGACGCACGTCCCCGCCTCGTCGCCGCAGGCGACCTGCTCGCCGAGGTGCTGCACGCTCGGGTCGTCCACCATGACGTTGTACGCGGCGGATGCGGTGAAGCCGATGCAAGCGAGGAAGATGACGTAGCGGAGCACGTTTCGCACGGAGCTCACAGCCGCATGCCCGTACCTGCGATCGGCGTCCAGGGGCGCCGCCGATGACCGAGGTCGCCCTTCACGAACGCGCCGAGGACGGGCGCGATGTTGCGCGGGATGTCCTCGTCCCACTCGCCGCCGTTGATGCCGTCGCGCGGCTTGAGATCGGGTGAGAGCACGAAGAAGCCCGGGATCTCCTTCGTCGGCACCTTGAGCGCGGCGAGATCCTCGCCGAACACGTCGACGTCGACGCGCACGACGCGCACCTTCGCGAGCGCAGCTTGCAGCTGCGGGTCAGCGAGCGACGCGTCGACGCCGCGGCACGGGTCGCAGCCGCCCGCGGTCGTCATGAGCAGGACCGTCTCGCCCTTCTTCGCGGCGTGCGCGCGCTCGAGCGCCAGCGCGTCCTTGAGCTCGCTCGTCTTCACGCCGAGGTCGACGACGGTGAGCGCGCCCACCCGTCCGACCGTGGTCTCGTCGGGTGACGTCGCCTTGTACGTGCCGGGCGCGGCGCGCGGCGAGGGCGCAGCGAGCCCGCCGGGGTTCGACCGGCGCGACGGCGGCGTCGGCGCGCGCGCGGCCGGGCGCGGATCGAGGTCGTCGTCCTCGTTCGCGTCGTCGTCCGGCGGGGCCTGCGCGGCGACCTCGCGGAGCTCCGTCGACCGGTGGCGAAGGCGCTGCGCCGCGAGCGCGCCGAGGCCGGACCAGGCGAGCAGCGCGAACACGCCGAGGACCGCGCCCGCCGTCGCCGCGGCGCGGCCCGGACCGCCCGGAGCGACGCGTCGCCGCGCCGACAGACCGAACACGACGGACGCGATGGCGCCGACCGGCCCGAGCACCCACGTGAAGGCGCTCGCGACGCCGAGCTGCGCGGCGCGCGCCGCGTCGTCGCCCTTCGGGATCGCCGACGTCGCCGGCGCGCTCTCCCGAGGCGGCGGGGCTGCGTAGTACGGGTCGATCAGCGGCGGGTCGTCGCTGTCCGCGTCGATGCTCACGAGGGCCAGCGTAGCGCGTCCGGCGCGCTCGGCACCACCGACAGCGAGGTCGTCGCGGTCGTCAGGGCAGGCAGGCGAGGTCGAGCGTCCGGAGCATGCCGCGACGCGTGGCGACCGTCGGCCCCATCGCCTCGGACCACGCGAACGCCGCGCGCGTGCCGGCGGCGGCGATCGATGGTGCGTCCTTGACGCCGCCCGGCGCGACCGCCACCTCGACGCCGCTCGCGGGCGGCGCGCCCTTCGCGTCGAGCTTCGCGGCGACGAGCTTGTCGCCGGTGACCCACGCGGCGAGCACGCCCTCGCCCGCCGGCTCGACGCGCAGGAACGAGCCCTTGCCGACGTCGAACCTCGGCGATCGCGGGCAACCCCCCGCGTCGAGCCCGCGGGCGTAGATCTCCTCGCCCTCTTGCCACAGCGCGACCGAGCCACCCTTCGTGGCGACGAGGTTCAGCGCGTCGCGCGGCGTCTTGCTGGCCTCGGCCACGACGCACGGCTCCGCGCGCTCCTTGCCGGCAGGGTCGAAATGCGAGCCCACGACGCGACCGCCGGGCTCGAGCCACGCGACGGTCACGCCGTTCGCGTCGCTCGTCACGGCGGGTTTGTCGGGGGACTTCGCCTTGTGCGTCACGCCGAGCGCGCGCACGGCCGGCGCCGAGGTGTCGGCGGGTGCGAACTGGAACAGCGCGACCTGCCCCTTGGTCGACGCGAGCACGGCCGCCGCGATGAGCGCGTCGCCCGACGCGTGGGACAGCGCGACCTTGTCGGCGTCGCCCTGAGCGACCGCCTTGAGGTGCAGGACGTCCGGCGCCGGCAACGGATCCTCCTTCGGGCGGGCGTACGCGAGGCCGTTCTCGTCGAACCACGTGATCGTCCACTCGCCGCCGACGGCGAAGGCGCGGGGCGCCGCGTGCTCGCTGAGGCCGATGCCGCGCGGGCGGCTCGGCGAGCGCGCCGTGAGGTCGTAGCTCGTGAACGCGACCTGCTCCTGCCTGCGGCCGCCGACCTGCATGAGCCACGTGACGGCGATGCGGTCTGCCTTCGCGGCGATCGAGATCTCTCCGCGCTGGAGGTACTGGACGACCTCGACCGAGTTCGCCTTGCAGCCCTTGACGTCCTTGAACGGCGTGAACGAGGTCACGGGCGCGTTCGACGGCGCCGGGTCCGCGGCCGCCGCTGCGCTCGCGGAGGCGCTCGCCGACGGGGAGGCGCTCGCCGCCGCGCTGGACGACGCGCGCGCCGCCGCCGACGGCCCGGCCGACGCGCGCGCCGACGGCTGCCCGCGTCCCTTGTCGCGGCCGCCGGGGCCACACGCCACGAGCACGACGAGGGCCCCGACACTCGCCGCGGCAAGCATGCGAATACGCACGAGGTCGACAGTGTTATCCGCCGGCGCCGCGGCGGTCCACTTTTCTCGCGGCGCGTGCGCGGCTCACTGCCAGCAGGTGAACCCTGCTTTTTCGGTCGTCATCGCCCGGAACGTAGGCGCCGGACACGAGAACGTGCACGCGTCCTTCTCGCAGCCGAATTTCCCCTTCGCGACGCGATAGAAGCAGCCGGCCGCGCCGCAGAAGAAGCGTACGTCGGTCGCGCCCTTGCCTGACTGGGTGACGGGCGCCGCGGGGGCACAGGCGCCCGTGAGGTTCACGAGCCCCTTCGGACAGTCGGTCGCGTTCGCGCACACGTCGGCGGCGCGCGGCCCGCGGTCGGCGCACTCGCCGGCGCACGCGCCGGTCACCGCGTCGGGCAGGTACCCGGCCTTGCAGTGCTTGGTGCCGTCGTGATGCCCGGGGCGCTTGCGGGCCTTCGCGTCCGCCGGCTCGGCCTCGACCGCGTACGCGTGCGCCGCGTTCGCCGTGAGCGTGGCCTCGTGGAGCCACGCGTAGCCCTTGTCGCCGAAGCGCGCGCCGAGGCTCGCCCGCGCGAGGAAATACGTGGCGGAGGCCGCGCGCGCGTAGCCCGAGAGCACCACCGAGAGGGTGCCGGCGGCGGGGTCGGCCTCGTAGTGCGACACGTAGCGCGCGCCCTCGGCCCCAGCGATCGACAGCGCGGGCCCGACGCGCAGCGCGACGATGACGTCCTCGCCCGCGGCGATCTTCGCGCGGAAGAGCGCCGAATCGAACGCGCCGACGTCCTCGATCCGCACGTCGTCCGTCTCGCGCGCGGGATCGCCGGGCTTCGTCGCGGCGTCGCTCGCGTGGCACGGGCCGCCGGGCTTGCACGCGAGCCACGCCTTCGCGGTCGCCTCGTCGAACGGCCACGCGCCCTCGGCGCGGGCGGGCTGGCCGACGTTGGCCGCGAGCGCCTTCGACAGGCTCGGCTCGTGGTAGCGCTCCCAGATCCACAGCGCGCTCGCCGCGCCCGGCGCGCCCGTCCAGCGGGCCACGGCGTGATCGATCGCGGCCTCGAGCGCGAACGCGGACCCGAACGGCTGCGCGCCCGCGTCGCGCACGGCGGACTCGGCGCCCTCGGCGCGGTGGTCGACGACGCTCGGGAGGAGCGCGTCGTCGCCCTTCAGCGCGGCGAAGGCGACGACGGGCGTCATCGCGCCCGCGAGCGGCGCGGCGTCGGGCGCGCAGTCGAGCGCGACGGTGGCGGCGCCGAGCTTCGTCACGCCGCACGAGCCGGCCGCCGCCTTCGCGGCCTTCGCCTCGGGCGCCTTCTGCTGCGCGTCGAGCGCGGGCAAGCTGGGCGCCACGAGCGGCGCGGCGCCCGCGATGGCAGGCGCCCTGGTGGGTCGCGGCCCGCGCGCGCGTCGCCCGCGCGCCTCCCGCCGTCGGTGCGCCGAGGCGCTGGCGCTCGCGGCCACGGCGTCGTCGATCGGCGTCTTGCGGCACGCGGGCAGCGCCGCGGCGAACAGCAGCCCGATGGCGACGGCGACG
>DASYCF010000430.1:0-2214 GCA_036500365.1 Byssovorax sp. | reverse complement strand
AATGCCTACGACCGCCTCGACGAGCACGGCGTCCTGATCCACCAGTACGGGCCTCACATCTTCCACACCGCGTCCGCGAAGATCTTCCGCTACCTGTCCCAGTTCACGGAGTGGAGGCCTTACGAGCACCGCGTGCGCGCGAGCGTCGACGGCAGGCTCGTGCCGTTCCCCATCAACGTCGACACCGTGAACATGATCTATGGCCTGCGCCTCGCCGCCGACGAGATGGAGGCGTACTTCGCGCGGGTCGCGGAGCCCGTCGCGCACGCCCGCACGTCCGAGCAGGCCGTCGTCGGCAAGGTCGGCCGTGATCTCTACGAGAAGTTCTTCCGCAACTACACGCGCAAGCAGTGGGGCCTCGACCCGTCGGAGCTCGACGCGTCCGTCGCCGCGCGCGTGCCTGCGCGCTCGAACCACGACGACCGATACTTCACCGACGAGTTCCAGGCGATGCCGCTCCACGGCTTCACGCGGCTCTTCGAGAACATGCTCGACCACCCGAACATCACGCTCGCGCTCGGCGTCGACTACCGCGACGTCGCGCGCGACGCCGGCTTCAAGGAGATGGTGTACACCGGGCCGATCGACGCGTTCTTCGACGACCGCTACGGGCGCCTTCCATACCGCTCGATCGAGTTTCGCTTCGAGACGCACGATCGAGAGGTCTTCCAGCCAGCCGCGGTGATCAACTACCCGAACGAGCACGCCTACACGCGCATCACCGAGTTCAAGTACCTCACGGGTCAGCGTCATTCGAAGACGACGGTCGTCTACGAGTTCCCCACCGACGGGGGGGACCCCTACTACCCCGTGCCGCGCGACCAGAACGCGGAGCTCTATCGCCGCTACAAGGCGCTCGCCGACGCGACGCCGAACGTGCGCTTCGTGGGCCGCCTGGCGACCTACAAGTACTACAACATGGATCAAGTGGTCGGCCAGGCGCTCGCGGCGTTCGAGCACATGGCGCGGCCGAAGACGGCCGACGCCGACGGCGCCTTCGCGGCGTGAGCGGACGCGCCGCGCGGCCGACGGCCGCGGCCGCTCCGGAGGAGACGAGCATGCACGGCGAACGAGACATCGAGCTGTGGGGCGGCGTCGAGTGCACGGTGAAACGCGTCGGCGACACCTTCTTCGATCAGCTCGAGCGCACCGGTCACGCCGCGCGCCTCGACGATCTGGACCGCATCGCCGCGATCGGCGTCACGACGGTGCGATATCCGGTGCTGTGGGAACGCGCGGCGAGGTCGCTCGGCGCCGAGCTCGACTTCACCTGGACCGACGCGCGGCTCGCGCGGCTCCGCGATCTCGGCCTCCGCGTCATCGTCGGTCTGGTACACCACGGCAGCGGCCCGCGCGGGACGAGCCTCCTCGAGCCGAGCTTCGCCGACGGGCTCGCCGACTTCGCCGGCGCGGTCGCGGCGCGCTATCCATGGGTGGAGGACTTCACGCCGGTGAACGAGCCGCTGACGACCGCGCGCTTCAGCGGCCTCTACGGGCACTGGTACCCTCACGCGGCGGACGCCCGCTCGTTCGCGCGCGCCCTCTTCAATCAGTGTGACGCCACCGCCCGCGCGATGGACGCCGTGCGGCGGGTGAACCCCCGCGCGCGCCTCGTGCAGACAGAGGACATCGGGAAGGTGTTCGCCTCTCGCTCGCTCCAGTATCAGGCCGACTTCGAGAACCAGCGGCGCTGGTTGAGCCTCGATCTCCTGCGCGGGCGCGTCACGCGCGAGCACGCCCTCTTCGGCTTCTTGCGCGACGCGGGGCTCTCGGAGGGCGAGCTCCTGCGGCTCGCGGACGCCCCGAGCCCGCCCGATCTGATCGGCGTGAACTACTACGTCACGAGCGACCGCTTCCTCGACGAGGGCCACCAGAACTACCCGCCTGCGGCGCGCGGCGGCAACGGCCGCCACGTGTACGTCGACGTCGAGGCGGTGCGGGCGCGTCAGGAGGGCCTGGTCGGGCACCGCGACGTGCTCCTCGAGGTCTACCGGCGATACGGCTCACCCGTCGCCCTGACCGAGGTGCACCTCGGCTGCTTCCCGGAGGAGCAGATTCGATGGCTGAACGAGGCGTGGGCGGGCGCCGCCGCCGCCCGGGCCGAGGGCGCCGACGTGCGCGCGGTCACGATGTGGTCCCTCTTCGGCGCGTACGATTGGGACAGCCTCGTCACGCGGCGCCGCGGCCACTACGAGCCCGGCGTCTACGACGTCC
>DASYCF010000429.1:0-1656 GCA_036500365.1 Byssovorax sp. | reverse complement strand
GCACGAAGACGAGCTGAACGCGCCTCAGGCGGAAGCAGTCGCCCACGTCGACGGGCCGCTTCTCGTCTTCGCGGGCGCCGGCAGCGGCAAGACACGCGTGATCACGTATCGCGTCGCGAACCTCGTCGCCGAAGCGCGCGTGGCGCCGTATCGCATCCTCGCGGTCACGTTCACGAACAAGGCCGCGGGCGAGATGCGCGCGCGCCTCGCCGCGCTGCTCGGCGACGACGTCGCGAAGGACCTCGCCGTCGGCACGTTCCACGCGACGTGCGCGCGCCTGCTCCGCCGCTACCACGCCGCCGCCGGGCTCGAGCGGAGCTTCGTCATCTACGACGACGGCGACCAGCGCTCCGTGATGACGCGCGTGTTGAAGGAGCTCGACTACGACGACAAACGCTACCCGCCGCGCCAGGTGCTCGCCCGCATCCACGCGGCCAAGCAAGAGGGCCTCGGCCCGGCGGAGTACGACCAGAAGGACTTCTCCGACGCGGCGATCGTGAAGTGCTTCGAAGGCTACGAGCGCCTCCTCCGCCAAGCGAACGCCGTCGACTTCGACGATCTCCTCCTCCACGTGCTGCGCATGCTCGAGGACCCCGAGAGCGTCGCCGGCGACGAGATGCGGCGGCGCTTCCGCTACGTGCTGGTCGACGAGTTCCAGGACGTGAACCAGGTGCAGTACCGCATCGTGCGCGCGCTCGCGGGCGCGACGAAGAACCTCTGCGTCGTCGGCGACGACGACCAGAGCATCTACCGGTGGCGCGGCGCCGACGTGCGCATCGTGCGCGGGTTCCGCCGCGACTTCCCCGGCGCCGAGGTCGTCAAGCTCGAGCAGAACTACCGGTCGAGCGGCAACGTCGTGAAGGCGGCGCTCGGCGTCATCAAGCCGGCGAAGGAGCGCGAGCCGAAGGAGCTCTGGACGTCGAACTCGGGCGGCGAGCCCGTGCGCGTGGTCGCCGCCGAGAACGAGCACGACGAGGCGCAGTTCGTCGTCGAGCGCATCCGCGCCCTGGTGCAGGGCGGGGTGTCCGCGCGCGAGATCGCCGTGTTCTACCGCGTGCACGCGCAGTCCCGCGTCCTCGAAGAGGAGCTCCGGAAGCACCGCGTGCCCTACCAGGTCATCGGCGGCATGCGCTTCTTCGAACGCGCCGAGGTGAAGGACGCGCTCGCGTACCTGCGCGTCGTCGCGAACCCGAAGAGCGACGTCGATCTGCTGCGCATCATCAACGTGCCCGCGCGCAAGATCGGCGACACGACCGTCGAGAAGCTCGTCGCCGCGGCCGATCGCGAGCGCTCGAGCCTGTTCGACGCCATCGGGCCGCTCGTCGAATCCGGCGACGTCGGCACGGCGGCGAAGCAGGCGCTCCTCGGCTTCCGTGATCTCATGCACGGCCTCATGGTCGAGGCGCGCACCGGCTCGCCGCGCGAGGTCGCCGAGTCGATGCTCCTCCGCAGCGGCTACCTCGCCATGCTCGAGGCCGACGACAGCGTCGAGGCCGAGACGCGCAAGCAGAACCTGCGCGAGGTCATCGGCTCGATCGTCGAGTACGAGGCCGAGCCGCACGACGACGAGGACGAGGGGGCGACGCTCGCCGGCTACCTCGAGCGCGTGAGCCTCGTCAGCGACGCCGACACCGTCGGGGCGGGTCCGCATGCGCG
>DASYCF010000428.1:0-3224 GCA_036500365.1 Byssovorax sp. | reverse complement strand
CGGTCATGTCGTTGCTGCCGTAATAGACGAGCGCGGTCACGTCCTCGACGCCGGCGTCGTGCATCGACTGCATGAACGTCGCGTCGCGCGCGTCGTCCCAGAAGTATGCGTACACGCCGTCCTTCAAGCTCGTGAAGCCTGGCTTGGAGGCGCGCGCGTCGAGCGTGTCGGCCGCGAGCCCGGGGGTCGCGGCGAGCACCTCGTCGCGGTAGTAGCGCGCCATCTCGACGTAGCCCGCCTGCGGGAAGAAGACGTACTTGAGGGTCATCGGCAGGAGCGCGATCGCGCTGCCGTCGTCGCTCGGCAGGTACGAGGTCTCGAGGATGGACATCATGCCTCGATCGAAGTCGGTGAGACCCCACCACGGGATACCGATGAAGTCGTACATGTGCTGGATCGAGTCGACCTCGCCGAGGCTGAAGAGCGCGCCGTCCCCGGTCGTGTTTTGAACGTAGTACCCCGTGCTCGCGGGCATCGTGAACGGGTAGGGGTAGCTCGGGATCCTCGTGTATCCCGTGCCGCCGAGCGTGACGGTGAGCTCGGCGAGCCCCGGCGTCAGCGCGATCGCGACGTCGAGCCTCTTGCCGCCCTGCTGCAGCGCCGCCGTGAGGCTCGTCGCCGCGGGCGTGACCGAGGTCACCGAGTACGGGCTGGTCACCGCCTCGTCCCACACGGCGCCGGTGTCTTTCAGGACGACGGACAAGGAACCGTCGACCCCGGAGAACGTGACCTTGAGGTGTTCGTTCTCGAGGACGGGGTCGGCCGCGCGCGCGGCGCTCGCGCAGAGCAGGGCAGCGGCGCAGCACGAGGCCGCCGTGATGGGGACGCGGTGACGAGGCATGGGGCGGTCTCCTGAAGCTCGGGGGTGAGCGGCGATCCCAGTGCAGCCACCGTGCCGTGCCTGGATGACGGGCGGCGAGCGCGCGGCCGACGCTCGATTGCGCAAGTCTCGTCGGCGTTGCGCAATTCACGTGCAACGCGGCGGCGCGGCTACTTGCGCGGGCGGTCGAACCCGTACTTCGCGAGCTTGTACGTGAGGGCGCGGCGCGAGATGCCGAGGCGCTCGGCCGCGCGCGTCTGGTTGCCACGCTCGGCCGCCAGCGCGTCCTCGATGGCGCGGCGCTCGACGTCCTCGACGCGCTCGCGCATCGCCGACGACTGGGGCTCGGTCGACGGCGCGGGCGCGCCGACCGCAGGCGCGCTCGCGCGGAGCGTCTCGGGGAGGTGCTCGAGAGAGAGCGTCTGTCCGTCGGCGAGGACGACGGCGTGCTCGATCGCGTTGCGCAGCTCGCGCACGTTCCCGGGCCACGCGTAGGCCTGCAGCGCGTCGACGGCGCGCGCGTCGAGCCGAGGCTCCGCGTGGCCGAGCGAGAGCGCGAAGCGCCGCGCGAACACGCTCGCGAGCGGCACGATCTCCGACGGCCGCTCCGCGAGCGAAGGGACGCGCAGCGTGAACGTGCTGACGCGATAGAAGAGATCCTCGCGGAAGCGTCCGCGCGCCACCTCGTCGCGCAGATCGCGGTGGGTCGCGCAGAGCAGCCGCACATCGACCGGGATCTCCGCCGTCCCGCCGACGCGCACGATGACGCGGTTCTCGAGCACGCCGAGGAGCTTCGCCTGCGCGCTCGGGCTGAGCTCGCCGATCTCGTCGAGGAAGAGGCTGCCGGTGGACGCCGCCTCGACGTGGCCGATGCGGCGCCGATCGGCGCCCGTGAACGCGCCGCGCTCGGCGCCGAAGAGCTCGCTCTCGAGGAGCGCGTCGGGGATGGCGGCGCAGTTGATGCGCACGAACGGACGCTCGGCGCGCGGGCTCCACGCGTGGATGAGGCGCGAGAGGACCTCCTTGCCGACTCCGGTCTTGCCGAGGATCAGCACCGTGCTCGGCGCGCGCGCGAGCTTGCGCGCGAGCTCGACGACCTCGGCCGACTTCGGATCGGCGACGACGAGGTCCTCGGCGAGCGCGGCCGAAGGTCCGTGCGGCGCTGCGCCGGCGGCGGCGGTCGCGACGAGGATCTCGGCGCCGCCGAGGCGCACGACGTCGCCTCCGCGGAGGCGCGCCTCGCCGGACCGAAGGACTCGGGCCCCGACGCGCGTGCCGTGCCGACTGCCGAGGTCGGCGACGACGACGTGCCCGTCGCGCCGGAAGAAGCGCGCGTGCTTGCGCGACACGCGCTCGTCGTCGACGGGCACGCCCACGTCGCGCGAGCGGCCGACGACGACCTCGTCGCCCTCGGCCAGCGTGACGACGCGCGTCGCGCCGCCCGCGCGCACGAGGAGGTACGCGTCGGGCGCCGATCGCTCGTCGAGCGCGCCGGGGTCGCCCGCGGTGACTCCCTCCCAGGGATCGTTCGCGTCGGGCTTGCGCGGCGGCATCGGCGCGCGCGAGCTTGCCAGCGCGAGGGCGCCGCCGAAAGGGCCGCGGCACGCGGCGTGAGAAGCGCCGCGCGCGTGGCGCCGCGCTTCTCAAGCTCTCGATGGCCGCGCTACGATGCTCGAGTGGCGAAGCTCGGTGTCGCGTTCGCGGGCGCCGCGGCGGTGTCGCTGCTCGCCGTGCTCGCGACAGCCGAGCCGTCGGCCACCGCGGCTCCGGCCGCGTCGACGTGCGATCTCGACGTCGTGAAGCGCGTGGTCGAGGAGGGGCGCGCGCGCGGCGACGTCGACGACTGGACCGGGGCGCTCGCGAAATTCCGCGACGCCGCGACGTGCGCCGAGTCGCCGGGCCTGCGCTTCAACATCGCGTCGAGCGAGGAGCACCTCGGCAAGCTCGTCGCCGCGGTGACCGACTTTCGGCTCGCGCAGCGCGAGGCCAAGCGCGACGGCGCGGCGGAGGTCGTCGACGTCGTGGCGGCCCGCCTCGCCGCGCTCGAGCCGCGCATCGCGACGCTCACCTTCCGGCGCCCCGCTGGCAGCGAGCGCGCGGTCGTGTTCGTCGACGGTCTGCCGCTGGCCGACGTGGCCTCGGGCCGCGTCGAGGTGGACCCGGGCGAGCACCGCGTCACCGCCCTGCTCGACGGCGTGATGCGCTTTCATCGAACGGTGCGTGTGGTCGACGGTCGAACCGAGAGGGTCGTCCTCGCGCTCGAGCCGCTGCCCCCGCCGCCCGTCGCGCCGCGTCCGCCGGTCGCCGGCTACGTGGTCGGCGGCGCGGGCCTCGTGAGCCTCGCCGTCATGGGCCTGTTCATCGGCCTCCGACAGGGCATCATCGCGGATCTCGACGTGGCCTG
>DASYCF010000427.1:0-3532 GCA_036500365.1 Byssovorax sp. | reverse complement strand
AGCCCATCCGCGTGTTCGAGTCGGGCGCCATCCTGCTCTACCTCGCCGAGAAGTTCGGCGCGTTCTTGCCGAAGGAGCACGAGGCGCGCACCGAGTGCCTGTCGTGGCTCTTCTGGCAGATGGGCAGCGCCCCCTACCTCGGCGGCGGCTTCGGCCACTTCTACGCCTACGCGCCGACGAAGATCGAGTACGCGATCAACCGCTTCGCGATGGAGGTGAAGCGCGAGCTCGACGTGCTCGACCGTCGCCTCGCCGAGGTCGAGTACCTCGCGGGGAGCGAGTACTCGATCGCCGACATCGCCGTCTGGCCCTGGTACGGCGCGCTCGCGAAGGGCCTCGTCTACGGCGCCGGCGAGTTCCTGAGCGTCGGCGACTACAAGCACGTGCAGCGCTGGACCGACGCCATCGCCAAGCGCCCCGCCGTGCAGCGCGGCCGCAAGGTCAACCGCGTCATGGGCGAGCCGAAGGACCAGCTCCACGAGCGCCACGCCGCGAGCGACTTCGACACGAAGACGCAAGACAAGCTGCAGAAGGACGGCTGATTGCCCGAGCGAAGCGAGGGCGGGGTTTGGGGCCGCTCGCGGCCCCATCGAATTGCGACCCGCGCCAGCGGAGTCGCAGCGAAATCAAAGCTCGTGCGGCAAGAGGTCGCGCGGGCTGCGGAAGTATTGCAGCGGGGAGTACGCGAGCAGGTTCGACACGCGCGACGTGTAGAGGCACGCGTACTCCTCGACCTGGTCGCCGAAGCTCGACGTCTCGTTCGCCTCTTTCAAGAGCGAGCCCCAGTAGGGGTGGAAGCGCTGGTCGATCTCGCGCTCGAGGCGGGTGAGCTCGGCGTCGACCTGGCGGAGCTGGCCGCGGATGCGCTCGACCGAGCGCTTGGCGCGGCTGCGATCGGCCTCGTGGTTCGCGGCGCCGTTCGACGCGCCGTTCGCGCCCTTCTCGGCGGCGTTCGCCGCGACCTCGATCTTGCGCGTGAGGTCCTTGTACCGCTGCTGGTAGTAGCGCAGCTGATCCTCGAGCTCCTCGCGCTTCGACTCGAGCTCGTTCGACTTCGCGTGCTCGGCGCGGCACGCCTCGTGGGCGATGACCTCGGCCTCCATCTCCTGGATGATCATCGCCGTGCGCCACGCGCTCTCCTTCTTCGAGCGCAGGATGTCGCCGTAGATGTGGTCGCCGACGTACAGCACGCGATCGCCCGTGACGCCGAGCGCCTTCTCGAGGTCGTGGAGGTTGCCGCCCTCGTAGATTTGGCCGCGCTCGAGCGGCAGCACGGCGGGCTTCGCCTCGGCGCCGTCGCGCACCAAGATGGGGCGCCGCTCCTGGAAGAACGCGGGCTTCGACGCCGCGACGATCACGACGTCGAAGTAGTGCCGGAAGCTCGGGTACTCCGGCATCGCGTCGCCGAGCAGGTAGGTCATCATCCGCTCGGTGAAGTGCCAGCGGCTGTTCGTGAGCAAGAAGAGCCGCTTGCCCGCCGAGCGAAGCTTGTGGAGCGTCTGCGCGAGGAGCGGATCGCGCCGCACGTAGCGCGGCAGATCGCGGTCGACCTCGTTCAGGATCGTGCCGTCGCGGTGCGCCTCGTCGATGCACTCGCGGATGTCGGTGAAGAGCCGCGCGTAGTCGAGCTCGAGCCCGCGCTCCTCGAACGCGCCGACGATGCCCGTGTACAGCGTCGCCTCGCTGAGCGCGTAGAGCGTGTCGATCCAGTGGTAGCGCGCCGTCGTCGGGCGGATCTTCTTCTGCTGGTAGAGCGCGCGGAGCTCGTCCTTCGAGAGCTCGCGCAGGCCGTGGTAGCCCTTCTGCACGACCTTGAAGCGGTCCATCTTCAAGATGTGGCCGAAGCGCTTGTCGATGAGCAGCCCGCGGATGGGGAAGTCGATGCGGTACTGGACCGACGCGATGATGTCCGGCGCGTAGCCGCGGCTCGACAGCTTCTCGAGCGTCGCGCGCACGCTGAGCCGGTCCATCTCCTCCTGGTTGTAGATGGCCAGGGTGTAGTCCATGTCGAACCCCACCCAGTCGATCCCCGCCATCTTCAGGTTGCGGTTCACGAACACGCGCTGCGTGCGCGGGATGCGCGTCGGCTCGGCTTCGAGGAGGAGTCCGGTGATCGGGAGGGCGAGCTGTTCGAATGTCACGCGTCGGCCGGCCAGGGCGCGGCCTGCGCGCCCCGGGACCTGCAGCCTACCGCAGCGCCTGCGAAACGTCGAAGACCTGGCCGCGGCCGCCGGGTGACGGCGCCGGTCGACCAGGATGCCCGGGCCCGCGCGCTTGCGCGGCGGTGATCGCGTGCGCAACTCGGTGCGCATGATCGTCACGTGCGCCTCGTGCAAGAGCCAGAACCGCGTGCCCGGCGCGCGCGTCGCCCAGGTGGCCCGCTGCGGCGGCTGCAAGGCCGAGCTCCTCGATCACCCGGTGTCGGTCGCCTCGGCCGCGGACTTCGACGAGCTCGTCGCGACCTCGCCGGTGCCGGTCGTCGTCGACTTCTGGGCGAGCTGGTGCGGCCCGTGCCGCATGGTCGCCCCCGAGCTCGAGCGCCTCGCGCACGACAAGCGCGGCGCCGTCGTCGTCGCCAAGGTCGACACCGACGCGCTCCCCGCCGTCGCCGGCCGCTTCAAGATCCAGGGCATCCCGACGATGGTCTGCTTCCGCGGCGGCCACGAGGCCGAGCGCGTCAGCGGCGCGATGAAGGCGGAGCAGATCGCGCGGGCGCTCGCGCTCTGACGACGGGGCTGCGGCGTGCTACGAGCGCCCGGCATGGAGACCGTCCTCTACCAGTACTGGCGCTCGAGCGCGTCGTGGCGCGTCCGCTGGGCGCTCGGCGTGAAGAACATCGCGTTCACGTCGGTGCCGATCGACATCACCAAGGGCGACCAAGACCTCGCCGAGCACCGCGCGCGAAACCCCGTCGGCCACGTGCCGGCGCTGTTCATCGACGGGAAGATCTTCGCCGAGTCGGTCGCCATCTTCGAGTACCTCGACGAGACGCGCCCGGTGAGCCCGCTCTACCCGAAGAGCCCGCTGACGCGCGCGCGCGTGCGCCAGGCGGTCGAGCTCGTGAACTCGGCCATCCAGCCGTACCAGAACCTCATCACGCTGCGGCGCGTCCCCGGCGCCGAGGCCGACAAGCGCGCGTGGGCGAAGTACTGGAACGAGCGCGGGCTCCACGCGCTCGAGGCGCTGGTCGCGAACGTCGCCGCCGAGATCCCGAGCGACGGGCGCTTCTGCGTCGGGAGCGAGCTCACCGCGGCCGACCTGTTCGTGGTGCCGCAGCTCGCCACCGCGCGCCGGTTCGACGTCGACCTCGGGCCGATGCCCCGGCTCCGAGCCATCGAGTCGGCCGTCACCGCGCTCCCTCACGCGGCCGCCGCGCTCCCCGAGCGTCAGCCGGGCGCGTCGGCGTGACAGACGGCGCCGAGATCCGGGAGCTTCGCGCTTAATCCTGAGCCGAAATAGCGCTACGAGGCACCGGAGCGCGCGGAGGCCGCGCTCGCCTTCGCGCGTCGATCGCGCGCTCGAGCACGAAAGC
>DASYCF010000426.1:0-10169 GCA_036500365.1 Byssovorax sp. | reverse complement strand
GGCGCGCGCGCCGCACCACGCGCGCGCTCGCGTCGTCGGCGGAAGCATCGGGCGCGGCGGCGTCGAGCGCGGCGCGGGTCGTGGCGCCGCCGATCTTGCCCGCCGCGTCGATCAGCGCGCGCCGCACGGCCGCGTCGGCCTCGCGCGCGAGCGCCGCCACGAGGGCGGCCTCGAACGCGCGATCGCCGAGCCGACCGAGCGCGCCGGCCGCGGCGCTGCGCGTCGGCGCGTCCGCGTCGTCGAGCGCGGCGGCGAGGGCGGCGTCACCCTCCGCCGCGCGACCGAGCCGCGAGAGCGCGCCGACGAGCCGCACGGTCCTCCTCCGCGCCGGCGCGTCGGTCGACGTCGACAGCGCGCTCACGGCGGCGGCGAGGGCTGGGCCAGCCGCCTTCGCGAGCGCCTTCTCGGCGGCCTTGGCGCGCGCGTCGCCCGTCGCGGCGATGGCGACGAGCGCGCCGACGTCGCGCGCCGACGGCGTGTAGCCGGGGTCGGCGAGCGCCGCGTCGAGATCGCGCGCGGGCCTCTGCTTCGGGGCGGTCAACGCGGGCGCGCCGCGCTTCGTCGGCGCGCGCTCCTCACATCGAGCCGGTGCTCGTCGAGCCCGGGTAGCCGTTGCAGTTCGGCGAGTCACGGCAGTCGCCGCAGAGGCAGCCCTCGGTGCGCGTGTCGCACACGCCGTCGTCGACGCAGTTCGCGACCTTGTTGCACGCGGCCACGTTCCAGCAGTCGACGCAGCTGCAGGCGTCGTCCGCCGCGCAGTGCCCGTCGATCGTGCAGGGCTGCGGGTTGCCGCCGCCGGCGCCCGTCGCGCCGCCGGTGCCCCGCGCGCCGCCGCTCCCGCCGGCGCCGTTGCCGCCCGCGCCCGCGTTGCCGCCCGCGCCGCCGCTGCCGCCTTGGCCCGCGCTCGACGTCGTGCTCGCGCCGCCCGCGCCGCCCGTGCCCTCGTGGAAGCCGACGCAGTTGTCGGTGTTCCTGCAGTCGGCGCAGAGGCAGCCTTCGGTCGCGCCGTCACAGAACCCGTCGTCCACGCAGTTCGTCGTGTCGTCGCAGTACCCGTCGCTCCAGCAGTCCTGGCACGTGCACGCGTCGAAGAAGTTGCAGACGCCATCGGGCAGGCAGATCGTCGGGTTGCCGCACATCGCGGCGAGCGCGCAGTCGTCGCAGTTGCAGTTCTCGCCGCCGTGCACGTCGCAGTTGCCGTCGGGCACGCCGCCGATGCAGCCGCCGTTGACGCCCGCGCCGCCGGACCCGGCCGCGGGGCCCGCGAGCATCATCATCGAGGTCGTGCTCGTGGGGATCTCGCCGCCCTCGCCCGCGCCGCCCGCGCCGACGAGCGAGTCGCTCCCGCACGCGGGGAAGGTCGCCGCGGCGAGCACGAGGAAGCTCGTGACGATGAGGCCCGCGCGCGCGCCGAAGTGAAGAGCATGAGGTCGAAGCATTTCGCGCGCGAGCGTGGCGGAGCGACTCCCCCTCGTCAAGGAACGACGCGCCTCAGCCGCGCGTGAGCTCGATGCGGACGCCGAGGCGGCGCGCGACCTCGATCTTGCGGACGTCGCCGTCGTCGAGCTCGCCCGGCGCGGACGCGTGCGTCAGCGCGTCGACGACCTCGGCAGAGTTCAGCGTGAGCACGGTCGCGGGGGCGCCGAGCGCGAGCGGGAACTCGTGCCACGTGCCGACGTGCAAGAGGACGCCGCTCCCTGGCGGGACCTCGATCGCCGCGAGGCGCCGCACGTCGGGCAGATCGCGGCCTTCGCCGTCCTCGTGCGTGGGCGCGCCGACGACGATCGTGAACGGCGCGGCGCCGAGCGCGACGAACCCCTGGCTCACGCGGAGGTGCCGCTCGAGCCAGGCGGCGGGCTCCGCGCGCGGACCCACGCGCGAGACGCGGAGCACCGGCTCTGCCGGGCACACGAACGGGAGCGGACGCCCCTCGACGACGGACCCCGCGTAGTACGGGATGGGCAGCCCGGGGTTGGGCACCTCCGCGTCGAGCAGCACGCCGTACGGCGCGACGGCCTCACGCGTGGCGCGGACGACGCGCAAGAGGGCGACGCGGACCTCGCGAGGCGGCTCGGGAGCGGCGGCGGACACCTGGGTCGTTCTAGTCGTTCTCGGCGAGATCGCATCAGGTTTCGCGAGGTTCACCGCGGCGGCGAGCGCGGGCCGACGCGCGGCGAAAAAGCGGGTTAGCATCGAGGATTCTCCCGAGGAGACCCCCATGCCGACGCTGATCGCGACCGCCCTCGCCGATGGCTCCGCCCACGAGGCCGCCGCGCGCCTCATCTCCGACGTCCGCGCGCAGCTCGGCGGGGCGTCGCCCGCGCTCGTGGCGGTGTTCGCCTCGACCGCGCAGCCGCTGGGCGACGTCGCGACGGCGGTGGGCGAAGCGTTCCGCGACGCGGTCGTGATCGGCGCGTCGACGGCGGGCGAGTTCACCGAGCTCGGCGACGCGAAGCGCTCGGCGAGCGTCTTCGCGCTGGCGGGCGACTACCGCGTGCACGCGGGGATCGGCGCGGGTCAGCGCGAGAACGCCGAGCGCGCGGTCGCCCGGGCGCTCGAGGGCATGCCGACCGAGGTCGCCGGCTACCCGCACCGCACGGCGATCCTCCTGCTCGATCCGCTCGCCGGCAACGGCGAGGAGGTCACGCTCATCACGGCGTCGCTGCTCGGCCCCGACGTGAAGCTCGCGGGCGGCGCGGCGGGCGACGATCTCGCGATGAAGTCGACGGAGGTGTCGCTCGGCGGGCGCGCCGCCAGCGACTCCATCGTGCTCGCGATGATCTTCTCGAAGCACCCGCTCGGCGTCGGCGCGTCGCACGGGCACCGGGCCCTCAGCGCCCCGCTCCGCGTGACGAAGGCGAGCGGCAACGTCGTCCACACGATCGAGGGCCGCCCCGCGTGGGACGTGTGGCTCGAGCAGACGCGCGGCCGCGCCGCCGAGGAGGGGATCGACGCGGCGAACCTCGCGCGGGGCGAGGAGGGCAGCTACCTGCTGCGCTACGAGGCGGGGCTCGCCGCGGGCGACGGCGCGTTGAAGGTGCGCGCGCCGCTGTCGCGCAGCGACGACGGGTCCATCAGCTTCGCGTGCGGCATCCCCGAGGGCTCGATCATCCGCATCACGGAGAGCACCTCCGCGCGTCAGGTCGAGAGCGCGCGGGAGGCGGCGCGGCTCGCGCGGCTCGAGCTCGGCGACGCGCAGCCGGCGGGCGCGCTCGTCTTCGACTGCATCTGCCGGAACCTCATCCTCGGCGGCGCGTTCGACGACGCGCTGAAGGGCATGTCGAAGGAGCTCGGCGGCGCGCGGCTCGCCGGCTTCGAGACGTACGGCGAGATCGCGCTCGGCGAGGGCGACATGAGCGGCTTCCACAACACGACGAGCGTCGTGCTCGCGTTCCCCGTGGCGTGAGCGCGAGCTCTCGCGCAGGCGCTTCCAAGCCCGAGGTCGTCCACGCCCGCGACCTCGCGGCGCTGCTCTCGTCGACGCTCGGCTGGGAGAAGAGCGAGGAGCTCGTGACGTCGACCGCGCACGCGGCGTCGCTCGACCCGGCGCGCCTGACGCGGGCCGACGCCATCGCGATCTTCGACGCGCTCTCGGCCGTACAGGGCATCGTGGGCGTCACGGCGCGCTTCGCGCGCTCGCGCATCGACGCCGTCGTCGGCGGGGCGGACGACCCCGTCGCGTCGTCCGCTGCGCCCGTGGCGGCCTCGGCCGCGCCCGCGCAGGGTGGGCCGCCTCGGCGCGCGAGCGTCCGCATGGCCGCCGTGGCTGCGCAGCGCATGCCCGTCGCGGAGCTCGCCGCCCTCCTCGCCGCGAGCCTCGGCCAGGAGAAGGCCCACGAGTGCGTCACCGCGGCGCTCCAGCAGCGCGGCATCGTGGGCCCCGTGACCATCGAGCAGGCGACGTCCGTGTTCGACGACCTCGGGCGCGCGCAGGGGATCGTCGGCGTCGCCGCCCGCTTCGCCAAGGCGCGGATCGCGCTGCGCTTCGGCGGGCGGTAGCTCCGGCGAGCCAGCTCGTCGACGACGCGCGCCGCGTCTCGTCGCCCGGACGACGTCGGCGTCCTGATGCTTGACGGTTCGCGGCGCGTCCAAGGGACGTCTTGATCCGGCGCGCGGCGGGGTGCCGTGCATGACCACCCGCGTCCGGCGCGCGCCGGCTCCTTCAGGAAAAATGCTTGACCCGCGGGCCCTGCTTGTTGCAAATGAATATAGTATTCAATTTCTGAAGCCGCCCCCTCGGTCGGCTCGAGGTCCGCCGATGCGCGCCGCCACGCTCCTCTTCACTTCCGCGCTGTTCGCCACGTGCGTCGCCGCGTCGTGCTCGAGCTCCGACGCGACCGCGACGTCGAGCGCGGCGACTTCGACGTCGGCCTCGAGCGGCGAAGCGCCGACGCTGCCGAAGCTCGACGCCGGGCCGCCGAAGCAGACCGCCACGATCACCGCCAGCGCGGTCGACACGCGGTTCGTCACGCGCGAGCACTTCCTCGCGGGTGGCGAGATGCAGATCTCGGGTGAGCCGTTCGCCGAGGCCATGGGCCGAACCCTCGCCAACTACAGCCGCGACGTCGTGCCGACCGACGTCTACTTCGACGACTCGCCGGTGAGCCTCGGCCCGTGGATCGATCTCGCGGGCTTCTCGACCGCCGTCGAGTCGTACGAGTACTCGAAGCAGCCGATGAACAACGTCGCGTTCGAGTCGGGCGCCGGTACGTCGCTCGCGCACGCCCCGCTCGTCGACACGGCCGGCGCGGGTGGTCCCGCGGCGACGGCGGCGCTCGCCGCGCTCGTGCAACACTTCTCGGACGCGAGCCACGCGAAGGGCCGCTTCGTCTTCGCCGCGGGCACGTTCCCGAGCAACAACGCGAGCGGCGACATCAACCCGACGGGCGCGGGCGACCCGGCGACGAACCCGCTCGGCTGGCCCGGCATCTGGCCGACGGCGCACGCGTTCAAGAGCTTCGATCCTGCGATCGCGCCGACGAGCGGCTTCGATCTCTCGTGCTCGATCACGTCCGACGACGATCCGGGCGCGGCGGCCGGCGCGCTCGCGTGCGCCGACTACGAGTGTGACGCGACGACGCTGCACCTCGTCGACCGCGCGACGCAGATCGATCCCACCGTGACGCCGGGCGCCGACGGCTTCAGCGCGTGGAAGTACGGCCTGTGGGTCTTGAACTACCTGCAGGTGATGCACGACTCGCAGGAGGGCGGCGTCGCGACGGTTAGCGCGGCCGACCTCGCGAACGTCGGCAAGGTCGGCAACGCGATCGTCGGCGACGACGGCACCGGCACGGCGACTCTCCCGGGCAGCTACCTCGGCTCGAGCGACATCGAGGGCTTCCAGGCGCAGATGTTCATCGAGAGCGTCGACAACCGCGCCGAGGACTGGCTCCGTCATTTCACGACGACCGATGGACAGACGCTCTCCGGCTTTGCCACGTTGAAGGACGCGATCGACTACGACTACACCTCTCCGCTCCAGTGGTTCCCGGGTGAGGTCGGCGTCACCGAGGCCGACGACGGGAGCGGCTTCCCCGCGCCGACGTACGCGCTTCAATCGGCGAACAGCGATCTGCTCGACCTGGCCGGTGTGGCGCTCGGATACAGCGAGTTCTATGCATTGACCGACACGGCGAACGCCGACGTGGGCGGCGCGCAGCCGGCGCTGGTCATCTTCGACGGCGACCCGTTCCCGGCCGACAACCAGGCTGCGGACGGCGAGGCCACGCTCCACGATCGGGCGCTCGGCATGCTGCGCCTCGCGTGGATCAACGTCGATCGCATGCACACCGACCCGGCGTCCGGCGTCCCCGTCGACACCGTGACGATGAGCGGCGCGACGATCTCGCGCGGGACCACGGTCTCGACGACGTCGCTCGCCTACACGATCCTCTCGCTCCGCACGACGCTGCGCGCGTTGAGCTCGCAGCTCGAGCTCTACTCGAACAACACGCCCGACAGCGCCGTCGGGACGACGCCGCTCGACGCGGTCGCGATCAACTACCCCGGCGACGGGACCAAGACGTTCACGGGTCGCCTCGCCGAGATGCTCAAGGCCGACGGCGACTTGCTCTATGACCACCTCACGACCGCGGACGGGCACGCGTTCGTCGGCTGGGACGTGTCGACGAGCGCGCCGATCGACATGACCGACACGCTCGACGCGCACACCGCCGCCGTCCGCGGGCTCTTCGCCGCGTGGCTCGCGACCGACGACGTCAAGTATCAACAGCGCGCGATCGCCGTCTTCGATCGGCTCGAGGTCGTGTTCTACGACCCGAGCGCGCGCATCTACACGGCGACGCCGGCGCCGGTCGACACCGTGGAGTTCACGCCGCTCCGCTTCGCGCTCCTCCAGAGCACGCTGCGCGACGCGTACGAGCTCCTCGCCGTCCGCGCCGACGGCGCCGCGCTCGAGCCCGACCTCGAGTCGCGCGTCGCCCGCTTGAACAAGCTCGTCTTGAACGGCTGGGACGACGCGAACGAGGACCGCAACGTCGACTGGCCGGGCGAGTGCGTGAACGTCGTCGGCGGGCTGCCGCGCGGCGGCCTGCAGATGGCCGAGCGCACGCTCACCGGCGAGACGGGGAGCCTCGCCGAGCAGCTCGACGCGGGCGCGGCGCGCACGCCGACGAGCGACCGCGAGCACGACTGCGTGCCCGAGATCGACGACGCGAAGCTGCCGTCGGCGCTCGCCGACTCGATCACGTTTACGATTCACCATCCATGATCCTTCGTCACGACACCCTTCGCCTCGCGGGCGCCCTGCTCGCGGCGCTGCTCGCGCTCGGCGCGTCGAGCTGCAGCTCGTCGCCGCCCGAGGCCGCGGTCATCGTCACCGGCACGCCGGGGGCGCGCACGTCGTCGATCGCGATCTCGAGCGACGGCGCGACGCTGTACGTCGTCAACGCGGACGCGGACTCGATCTCGATCGTCGACGCGAAGGGCCGGAGGCTCGTGCGCGAGATCCTGCTCGCGGGCGCGCACCCGGCGGTCGACGCGAGCGGCGCGTACACGCCGAGCGTCCTGCCGCGCGCGCTCACGCTCTCGCCCGACGGGGCGACGCTGTTCGTCGTGGGCGAGCGCTCCGGCAAGCTCTACGCGATCGACGCGGCGTCGGGCGCGATCACGGGCTCCGTCGCCGTGGGCAGCGAGCCGATCGGCGTCGTCCTCTCGGCCGACGGCGCGAAGGCGTTCGTCGCCGCGTCGCAAGATGCGCTCGTCGCGCGCGTCGACGTCGCGACGATGACGGTCGAGGGCGCGGCGAGCGTGTCCGCGAAGCCGTGGGCGCTCACGTGGTCGGCCGACGGCGCGGCGCTCCTCGTCACGCACATGCTCGGGCCCGGCGTCACGTCGATCGATCCGACGCTGCTCGTCGCGGGCGCGCCGTGGACGCTGCCCGACGTCGCGCCGCGCGGCGACAAGCGGCTCGCGCACGGCACCGCCCGCGGGATCTTCGACGTCGCCGTGCGCCCAGGCGCGGCGCCCGAGCTCTGGGTGCTGAACACGCTCCTCGGCATCGACACCGCGCAGCCCGATCTCGACTTCGAATCGACGGCGTTCCCGGCGGTCGCGATCCTGTCGCCCACCGGCGTGTACGGGCAGACGATCAGCACCGACGCGCAAGACGTCGCCGGCGTCGACGGCGCGTTCACCGACGTCGTGTCGGGGCCGCACGCCATCACGTTCACCGACGACGGCGCGTACGCGCTGGTCGTCGACACCGCGAGCGAGGACGTGCTCGTCGTCGACGCGAGCCAGCGCCTCGAGGTGTCGGCGCTGCGGCCGCTGCCCGGCCACATGCCGGAGGGGATCGTGCTCTCGCCGAACGGCGAGGCCGCCTACGTCGACGAGCGCAACACGAACGACGTCGCCGTCCTGCAGGTCGATCGCACCGGCGGCTCGCTCTCGCTCACGGTCGACGGTGCGCCGATCGCGCGCCTCGCGAACGATCCGATGCCGACGCAGCTGCGGCTCGGGCAGCACCTCTTCTACTCGGCGAACAGCGACGAGTACCCCATCACGAAGAACCACTGGATCGCCTGCGCGACGTGCCACATGGAGGCCAGGAGCGACGCGGTGACGTGGCGGTTCGCGCAGGGTCCGCGCGACACGCCGTCGAACGCGGGCGGCACGCTCGGCACGGGGTTGCTCTTCCGCACGGCCGATCGGCGCGCCGTGCAGGACTACTTCCTCACGATCCAGACCGAGCAGGGTGGCAGCATCTCGGACACGACCGCCACCGACAAGGCGCTCCTCGACGCGCTCGAGGCGTTCGTCGATCACGCGATCCCGCTGCCGATCCCGCCGACGACCGATCCGGCGCTCGTCGCGCAAGGCAAGGCCATCTTCGAGCGCTCCGACGTCGGCTGCGCGACGTGTCATTCGGGGCCGCGCTTCACCGACTCGGGGCTCGACAACCCGACGCTCGACCTCTCGAAGGCGAACCTGCACGACGTCGGCACGTGCGTGACGGCGCCGTACCCGGACGTCGCGCACGACGACATCGACGACGTCGAGCGCGCCGCGTGCGCGTTCGACACGCCGTCGCTCAACGGCGTCGCCGACTCGGCGCCGTACCTGCACGACGGGAGCGCGGCGACGCTGCGCGACGTGCTCGATCAGACCCGCGGCAAGATGGGCGACATCTCGTCGCTCTCGGACGACGACCTCGACGCGCTCGTCGAGTACCTGCGCTCGCTTTGACGAGGACACCGTGATGATGCGCTTCTCTCTCGCCTCGATCCTCGCCTGCGGGCTCTTCTCGTTCGGCTGCTCGAGCGCCGACTCGCCGGCGACGACGAGCGACGCGACCACGGGCACGAGCGACCAGCCGACGTCGTGCCAGGCGACCTTCGCCGGCAACTACGACGAGCCGGCGGGTGATCAAGGCTCGTGCGCCACGCTCACCGCGCCGTCCGGCTCCGCGGGCTGGACGCTCGAGCTCACCGTGCAGGCGACGAGCGGCGTCGCCACGCAGGCTACGTTCGACCTCGGCGCGACGCCCACCGTGGGTCAGCTCGGCCCGGGCAGCGTCACGAGCTGGACCGTGGTCGGCGTCGGCCCGGGCACGTGCGCGCCGTCGGTCACGGCCGGCTGCCAGATGCTCACGTGCACGTTCGCGGCGGGCGCCGGCGCCGTGCCCCCGGGCACGTTCAGCCTCGACCTCACCGCGGTCGACGTCACGAGCGCCACGCCCGCGATCCACGGCCTCCTCGAGGCGACGCAGAAGGTGCAGCCCGGCATCGGCATCGTGTGCGGCACCACGGATTACGAGGAGCTCGCCGTCACGTTCTGACGCGCGGGAGCCGTGCAGGCGCGGCGCGGTTCGGGCTACAATCCTTGCCATGCGCGAGCTCATGCGGCCCGAGGCGGGGGGAATCCTCGCGAGGGTCAGGAGCGTGCCCGTCGGGGGCGCGGTGATCGTCGCGCAGGAAGACGTCGTGGTGCTCGAGCACGACGGCGCCGCGGTCGAGACGCTCGGACCAGGTCGCCACGAGCTCACGCCCGAGGCGCTCCCCGCCGCGGCGCAGCTCGCGTTCGGCGACGTGTTCGACGCCGAGGCGTGGTTCATACGCACGGCGCCGCTCTTCGGCGTGAAGGTCGGCGGCCCCGCGGGCGAGCTGCTCGATCGCGTGACGAACGTCTACGTGCGCCCGCGCTTCTCGGCCGAGGTCGCCGTGCGCGCCGCCGATCCCGCCCGTCTCGTCGCTGCCCTCGCGAGCGGCGGATTGCCCGACGAGGACGACTCGCTCCTCGCGTTCGTGCGCCAGCAGGTGCTCGAGGCCGCGCGCCGCACGCTCGCGTCCGTGTGCGCGCAGGGCACCGCCTCGCTCGCCGACGTCGACGCCATCGTCGCGCTCGTCGCCGAGCAGCTCCCGCTGAACCTCGCCGATCTCGACGACCTCGGCCTCAGCGTCGGGGCGTTCTCGAACATCGTCGTGATGCTCACCCCGGACGACGCGGCGGCGCTCGCGGCCGCGCGCGGCGCCGGCGCCGAGTCGCGCGTGCGCGCGATCCACTGCCCCCGCTGCGGCGCCGCCGCTCGAGGCGTCTACTGCACGCAGTGCGGCGGCCCCGTCTGAGGCGGTCGCTGCGGCGCCATCCGGGCGCGGCGGCTCCGCTACGGTGCTCGCCGTACCAATGTACGGCTGCGCTCCGTTGCTCGC
>DASYCF010000425.1:0-2973 GCA_036500365.1 Byssovorax sp. | reverse complement strand
GTCGTCGCCGATCGCGAGGCGAAGGCGCTCGCGCGGCTCGCCGCGACGTTCCGCGCGATGCTCGAGAAGCTCCGCGCGTACAGGGAGAGCTCGCTCGGCGAGCTCCTCGCCGCGAAGGACGTCGCGCGCGCGACGCTCGCGTGCATGACCGATCCCGTGATCGTCTTCGCGGCCGACGGGTCGGTGCGCTACGCGAACGACGCGGCCGAGCGCGCGTTCGGCGCGATCGCGGGCGAGCGCGCGCTGCCGCCCCCGCTCGAGGAGGCGCGCGCGGCGCTGCTCGAGCGGGGCGAGGCGTCGACGCCGAAGAGCCTGTCCGACGCCGTGCGGCTACGGACCGCGGCCGGCGATCGCGACTACCTCGTGCGCGCGCTCCCGCTCGTGCCGTCGCCGGGGGAGGCCGCCGGCGCCGTCGTCGTCGCGCAGGACGTCACGCGTTATCGCCGCATCGACGAGCTCAAGAGCGACATGGTGGCGACCGTGAGCCACCAGTTCAAGACGCCGCTCACGTCGCTGCGCATGGCGACGCACCTCTTGCTCGAGCCGTCGACGGGGCCGCTCGACGAGACGCAGCGCGAGCTCGTGACGACGACGCGCGACGAGACCGAGCGCCTCCGCGCGATGGTCGAGGATCTCCTCGACGTCGTGCGCATCGAGACCGAGGCCGGCGCGCTGCGCGAGTCGACGGTCGACCCCGTCGCGCTCCTCCGCGAGGTCACCGCCGCGCACGCGTCCGTCGCGAAGGCGGCCGGCGTCACGCTCGAGGTCGCGCCCGCGCCCGACGTGCCGACCGCGACGCTCGACGCCGAGCGCGCGCGCATCGCCGTCGCGAACCTCGTGTCGAACGCCATCCGTCACGCGCGCAGCGGCGGCGTCGTGCGGCTCGGCGTCACGCGCGGCGGCGGCATGCTCCACGTGACCGTCGCCGACGAGGGCGACGGCATCCCCCAGGACCGCCTCGCGCGCCTCTTCGAGCGCCCGGGAAGCGGCGCCGTCGCGCGCGCCCGCGGCCTCGGCCTCAAGATCGCGCGCGAGCTCGCCCTCCAGCACGGGGGCGACATCACCGTCACGAGCGAGGTGGGCAAGGGCAGCACGTTCACCCTCCACCTCGCCGAGGCTCCGAGTCACTGACGCGGCCGGAGGACCTTCTGCCAGGCCCGAGCGACGACTCGCCTGGCGTCGCGCGTGATGACGTCGCCGTGCGAGAGGATCACGCGCTCGAAGTCCCACGCGAGGATGCGCTCCATGCCCTCGCGCACGCGCGCCTTGTCGCCCCACGCGAAGCTGTACTCGGGCGCTGGACTCGGGTCGTTCCACATGCCGAGCGCGCGAAAGCCGAGCCTCAGCAGCCAGTTGGTGCCGGGCGTATCCGGCGTGAAGTTCTCGACGAGGTCGACGAGGACGAGCGTGCGGCTCTCGTGATGAAAGAAGGCGACCTCGCGCATGACGCGCGTCCCCTCCAGCGCGACCTGCGACAGCTCGCCGGCCCAGAGCGGAGGGGCGTCGTCGCCGAGCACGAAGTCGAACGTGAGCCCCTTGGCGCGCTCCTCCACGCCGCGGCAGACATGGGTCACCGCCTCGGGGAACGTTTGCTGGCACGAGCGGACGTGCAGCCAATGGAGGTTGCCCGGGGCGATGATGGCCGCGACGCGACCGAGCGCGGCGACCTCCGAGGCGAGCGACGCGTCGAAGGCGCACGGGGAGTGGACGAGGAGCGCGCCGCTCCGGAGCTTGATCACGGTCATGCGCGCGTGGAAGCGCGCGCCGCCCAGTCGCACGGGGTACTCGCGCAGCCAGAGCGCGCCGGGGACGAAGACTTCGAGGGACGGCGTCATTCGTAGGATCTCCAACGATGTCCCGAGGGGGGCAACGCACTGCGCTGCTCCCCAGGTGACTCGCGCGCGCGGTCGCGGGGACGCTCGTAGGGCGCGGCTTTCAGAATCTCCGCGGATAGCGAAAAAGTCCAAGCCGAGCAAGCCGAAGCCCAAGCTCGCAGCCGCGAGGCCCGATGAGTCACGTCGCGGACGCGGCTCGTCAGGGCGCTGCCAGCAAGGCGTCGACCGAGTCGATCGTCGCGGCGCGCTCGAGCCAGGCGCGGGACGTGTCGGCGTCGGCGGCGCGGATCCGCTCGGCTTGCGCCACGGTCGGCGTGAGCGAGCGCGCGCGCAGGACCACGAGGATGGCCTCCCCGCGCTCCGCCGCGCGTCCCCGCGCCTCGCCTCGCGCCTCGCCTCGCGCCTCGAGCTCGAGCAGCGCAGGGTGCCCGCGCGCGATCAGCGCGCGGATCACCGCGTCGTCGGCCGCGGCCGCGTCGACGAGCGCGCGCACGGGGAGCGGACGCACGAAGCAAGGGTCGTCGATGCTCGAGCTGTCGAGCAGCGGGCTCCACGCGTCGGTCTCGCGCGACCACTCGAGCAGCCGCTTGTGTCGCACGATCAGGCAGAACACGCGGCGGACGCCTCGGCGAACGAGCTCGCGCGCCTTCTCGCCCGCGGCGTCGAGCGGCTGCGTCGCCGCGATCTCGAACGCGAGCTCCTCGAGCTTGCGCCCGCCGGTGGCGGGGTCACGCTCGGCGGGAAAGACGCTCGCGTCCGGCGCGAAGTTCGACTCGAGGCTCGTGCGCGTGAGCATGTCGACCGCGCCGAGGTACCCCGGCGTGACGTGCGCGCCGAGCACGTAGCTCAGCGTGAAATGGGCCGTCGCGTGCGGCTCCTCGGCCGGCGGTGACATGAGCACGAACCCCTTCACGGCCTCGACGCCCGAGTCCTCGCGGACGAAGTGATCGTCCACGGCCGGGAGCGGCTCTTGCGTCGAGATCCTCATCTCGACGCAGCATACCGCGCGGGGCGCGGCGAGCGAGCCCTCCGCTCGCGGGGACGCCCCCGATCCGCGCGCGCTGCCTCGAGAGGCCCCGCTCACCGCCTCGGGATCGGCCGACGCCGAAAGCAGGTGACCGCGTGATCATCCACGATG
>DASYCF010000424.1:0-8944 GCA_036500365.1 Byssovorax sp. | reverse complement strand
TGCTCTCGAACCCGAGCATCTGGTTCCCCGCGGAGATCGACGCGGTGTCGAACGGGAGCGGCACCTACCACATGGCGGGCGGCACGTTCCCGGGCCTGCCGTGCGTGTTCATCGGCCACAACGAGAAGATCGGCTGGGGCGTGACGACGGCGTACTGGGACCTCGCCGACGTCTACACGGAGTCGCTCACGAGCGACAACGCGAGCGTGAACTTCAACGGCGGCACCGTGCCGCTGATCAGCAAGGACTACATCTTCCAGGACGTCTCGACGGGCACGCCCGTCACGAAGACGTTCCAGTGGGTGCCGCACCACGGCCCGCTCGTGAGCTCCGACACGACGGCGCACACGGGAGTCAGCGTGCGCTGGCGCGGCCACGACGGCGGCACCGATCTCGACGCGTTCTTCGCCGTCGATCGCGCCGCCACCGTCGACGAGGCGAAGAGCGGCCTCGCCACCTACGCGACCAGCGCGAACCAGAACTTCGTCGTGGTCGACGGCCAGGGCAACATCGGCTGGTTCCCGTACAGCCAGGTGCCGACGCGCCCGTGGGCGTCGCTCGCGCTCCCGCCGTGGCTGCCGCTCCCCGGCGACGGCAGCGCCGAGTGGGGCGCGCCCGTGCCGTTCGATCAGCTGCCGCAGCTCGAGAACCCGCCCGCGGGGCTCATCGCGACCGCGAACAACGAGATGACGGGCGCGAGCGCCGACGGCGATCCGTTCAACGACGGTCAGGCCGCGCTCCAGTCGTGGAGCAAGGCCGACGGCACGCGCGTGCAGCGCATCCTCGACATGCTGGCGACGAACGGCGACGCGAACACGGTCGACACGATCCAGGCGATGCAGGGCGACACGTACTCGCTCTACGCGTCCGTCGTCGTGCCCGAGCTCACGGCCGTGGCCAGCGATCCGCGGCTCACGGCAGACGGGCTCGAGGTCGCGTCGCTGCTCACGGACTGGCAGTACACGTGCCCCACGGGGCTCGACGGCACCGACCCGATGACGTCACCCGTCACGAGCGACTCGAACGATCAGCTCGAGGCCGCCGGCTGCATGGCGTTCCACACGGCGCTCTTCGCGCTCGGCGACGACGCGCTCGGCGACGAGCTGGCCGCGGCGGGCATCCACGACACGAGCGGCTTCGGCCTCGAGTTCATCGTGCGCGCGCTGCGCGATCCGACGAGCGTCGCCTCGGGCGACGTCTTCTGGGACGACGTCTCGACGCCCCTGGTGACCGAGACGAAGGCCGACATCATGGTCGCGGCGCTGAACGACGCCGGCGCCGTGCTCGCGACGATCGGCACGAGCGACGCGTGGATCTGGGGCCGCTACCACACGCTCACGCTGCGCAGCATCTACGACAACTTCGGCGTGACCGACTACAACTATGGCCCGTTCGCGGCGCAGGGCGGCCTCTACACGGTCGACGTCGCGAACCCCGACATCCGCACGCTGCTCACGACGCCCGAGGGCGACTTCTCGTTCGAGAACGGTCCGTCGATCCGTATCCAGGTCGAGGCGACCATGAACGGCACGCCGACGATGCGCTACGAGCTGCCCGGTGGAGAGGACCTCCACGACACGAGCCCGTTCTACAACAACCTGCTCCCGAACTGGCTCAGCAACACGCCGGTCGCCTTCCCGTTCGGGCCGGGCGCCGTGCAGAACCCGGCGCAGATCGTCACGCTCACCCCGTAGGCGCAGCGGCGTCGAAACTACAGCGGGCGCGGCGCGTAGCAGGGTCATCATGGCCCTCTCGCGCTCGCGCTGGATCGTCGCGCTCTCGTTCGCTCCGCTCCTCTTCGGCTGTCAGACGTCGCCGGCCGCGGGGCGCGTCGCCGACTCGCTCGACATGGGCGCGCCGTCTCGCGTCGCGACCGCGCCCGCGGCGATCACCACGACGACGTACGCGAAGCCGTCGACGGCGGAGCTCAAGGCGCGCCTCACGCGGATCCAGTTCGAAGTCACGCAGCGCGAGGCGACGGAGCCGCCGTTCCACAACGAGTTCTGGAACAACCACGCTCCGGGGATTTACGTCGACGTCGCGACGGGCGAGCCGCTCTTCAGCTCGCTCGACAAGTTCGAATCGGGCACCGGCTGGCCGAGCTTCACGCGCCCGATCGAGCCGGGCCGCGTGGTCTCGAAGTCGGACGACACGCTCGGCATGGAGCGGACCGAGGTGCGATCGAAGGCCGGGAGCTCGCACCTCGGCCACGTGTTCGACGACGGCCCCGCGCCGACGGGCCAGCGCTACTGCATCAACTCGGCGTCGCTGCGCTTCGTCCCGGTCGATCGGCTCGCGGCGGAGGGCTACGGCGCGTACGCGGCGCGGTTCGGGGGTGGCGCGTCGAGCGAGGCGCCCGCCGCGACCCACAACGCGTGCGCGATGCCCCCGCCGGGCGAGCGCCCCGGCTGCGAGGCGACGCTCGTGACGCTCGAGCTCGTGGGCGGCGCGGCGGCGGCCGAGAAGCTGAGGTCGCTCGACGGCGTGCTCGAGGTGTCACCCGAGCCCGCGTCGCGCGTTCGCGTCGTGTTCGATCCGACGCGCGTCGCCGAGGCCGATCTGCGGAGCCGCTGGGTCGCGCTCGGCGGCCGCACGAGTCAGCCGTAAGGCGCCGCGCGCCGCAGGCGTCGACGGCGCAGATGCCGTACCATGCGTGCGGCCATGTCAGAGACGTCGTTCGATTTCATCCTCAATGGCGAGCCGAAGCGCGTCGTCGATCGCTCGCCCACGACGACGGTGCTGCAGTACCTGCGCGCCGAGGGCCTGACCGGCACGAAGGAGGGCTGCGCCGAGGGCGATTGCGGCGCGTGCACCACGCTGCTCGTCGAGACGAACGCCCGCGGCGAGCAGACGTTCCGCGCGTTCAACAGCTGCATCGCCCTCTTGCCCATGGTCGCGGGCCGCGAGATCGTCACGGTCGAGGGCGTCGGCGCCGGCGGCCTCCACGCGGTCCAGCGCGCGATGGTGAAGAACTACGGCTCGCAGTGCGGCTACTGCACGCCCGGCTTCGTCGTGTCGATGGTCGAGTGCAAGGCGCGCACGGACTGCGCGACGCGGGCGCACGTCGGCGATCAGCTCGCGGGCAACCTGTGTCGGTGCACCGGGTACCGCCCCATCCGCGACGCGATGGTCGAGGCGCTGGCCGACGGCGCGCCCGACGTGCTCCTCGATCGCCTCAAGGCGCCCGCGCGGGAGGTCCCGTCGCTCGACTACGCGGGGCGCGGCGACCGCTTCCTTCGACCGACCGCGCTCGCCGACCTGCTCGCGCTCCGCGCCGCGCACCCGGACGCCGTGCTCGTCGCCGGCGCGACCGAGATCGGGGTCGACCTCAACAAGAAGGACAGGCCGTTCCCGTTCCTGATCTCGACCGAGGGCGTCGCCGAGCTGCGGGCGATCACGCGGCGCGACGACGCCTTCGTGGTCGGCGGCGCCGCGACCTTGACCGCGCTCGAGGAGGCGCTCGACGGCGAGTTTCCCGCGGTCGACAAGATGCTGTGGGTGTTCGCCTCGCGCCAGATCCGGAACCGCGCGACGCTCGCGGGCAACCTCGTCACGGCGTCGCCCATCGGCGACATGGCGCCCGTGCTGCTCGCGCTCGACGCCGAGCTCGTCCTCGCGTCGCCGCGGGGCGAGCGCACGATCGCGCTCGCGGACTTCTTCCTCGCTTACAGGAAGACCGCGCTCGCGCCGGACGAGATCGTGCGATCGATCCGCATCCCGCGGCGCCGCGCCGCGGCCGGCGGGCGCCTGTTGATCGACTCGTACAAGGTGTCGAAGCGGCGCGAGCTTGACATCAGCATCGTCGCCGCCGCGTTCGCGATCGAGCTCGACGCCGCGAACGTCGTGCGGTGGGCGCGGCTCGCGTACGGCGGCGTCGCGGCGACGCCCGCTCGCGCGCGCGCGACGGAGGAGCTGCTCGTCGGCCGCGCCTGGACGCAGGCGACCATCGACGACGCGACGCGCGCGCTCGCCGCCGAGTTCAAGCCGATCGACGACGTGCGCGCCGGCGCAGCGTACCGCCGCGGCCTCGTGCCGGGCCTGCTCGAGAAGTTCTTCGCGGCCGATCGCAGCGAGGCCGCCGACCTGCCGATCTCGTTCGACCTCGGCGCGCCGAACGTGGATCACGTCGGCGCTGCGCACACGCTCAAGCACGAGAGCGCGATCGGCCACGTCACCGGCGCCGCCCTCTACGTCGACGACGAGGCGCAGCGGCGGCCGATGCTCGAGCTCTGGCCCGTCCTCGCGCCGCACGCGCGCGCGCGCATCCTCCGACGCGACGCGACGCGCGCGCGAGAGGCGCCCGGCGTCGCCCTGGTGCTGCTCGCGGAGGACATCCCCGGCGACAACGACGTCGGCGCCATCCGCAAGGACGAGGTGCTCCTCGCGAAGGACGAGGTCTCGTTCCACGGACAGATCGTCGCCGTGGTCGTGGGCGAGTCGATCGCCGCGTGCAAGGCCGCGGCGAAGCTCGTCGAGGTCGACTACGAGCCGCTCCCCGCGATCCTCGGCGCGCGCGCGGCGGCCGAGGCCGACAGCTTCCACACGACGCCGCACGTGATCCGCCGCGGCGACGCGCGACGCGCCGTCGAGGAGAGCCCGTTCGTCGTCCGCGGCGAGCTCGACATCGGCGGCCAGGAGCACTTTTACCTCGAGTCGCACGCCGCCTGGGCCGAGGCGGGGGACGACGGCGACGTGACGGTCGTGTCGTCGACGCAGCACCCGTCGGAGGTGCAGGCAGTCGTCTCGCACGTGCTCCACCTGCCGCGAAACCGCGTCGTCGTGCAGTCACCGCGCATGGGCGGCGGCTTCGGCGGCAAGGAGACGCAGGGCAACACGTGGGCTGCGCTCACCGCGCTCGCAGCGGTGAAGACGCGCCGCCCCGTGCGCGTGCAGCTCGACCGCGACGTCGACATGACGGTCACCGGCAAGCGCCACCCGTTCTTCGCGCGCTACGCCGCCGGCTTCGACGCCGACGGTCGCCTGCGCGGCGCCGAGGTCGAGCTCGTGTCCGACGGCGGCTGGGCGCTCGATCTCTCGGAGTCGATCTCCGACCGCGCGCTCTTCCACCTCGACAACTCGTACTACATCCCGAGCGCGCACTTCTCGGGCCGCGTCGGCAAGACGAACGTGGTGTCGAACACGGCGTTCCGCGGCTTCGGCGGCCCGCAGGGCATGCTCGTGATCGAGGAGATCCTCGCCTCGATCGCGCGCCGCCTCGATTTGCTGCCGGAGGACGTGCGCGAGCGCAACCTCTACCGCGGCGAGGGCGCGACCAACACGACGCACTACGGCCAGCACCTCGACGACAACCGCATCCAGCGCATCTGGAGCGAGCTCCGCGCGTCGAGCGAGATCGACGCGCGCCGCCGCGACCTCGCGTCGTTCAACGCGTCGAGCCCGCGCATCAAGCGCGGCATCGCGATGACGCCGGTGAAGTTCGGCATCTCGTTCACCGCGTCGTTCTTGAACCAGGCCGGCGCGCTCGTGCTCGTCTACCGCGACGGCACCGTGCAGGTGAACCACGGCGGCACCGAGATGGGCCAGGGCCTCTACACGAAGATGCTCGGCATCGCGATGCGCGAGCTCGGCCTGCCGGCCACGATGATCCGCGTGATGAAGACGCGCACCGACAAGGTTCCGAACACGTCGGCGACCGCGGCGTCGAGCGGCTCGGACCTCAACGGCGCGGCGGTCCAGGCCGCGTGCGAGACGATCCGCGCGCGCCTCGCGGACGTCGCGGCGGACCTCTTCGGCGTCGACGCGAGCGCGATCGTGTTCGCGAACGGCGTCGTCACCGCGCCCGGGTCGGGACACGTGTCGATGGGGCCGCAGGCGGCCCCAAACCCCGACGTCGCTCCGCTCCGTCAGTCGACGCCGTTCGCGGCGCTCGTCGAGCGCGCGTACATGAAGCAGGTGAGCCTCTCGGCGGCCGGCTTCTACAAGACGCCCGGCCTCGCGTACGATCGCGCGAAGGGGCACGGCAAGCCGTTCCACTATTTCGCGTACGGCGCCGCCGTCGCCGAGGTCGAGATCGACGGCTACACGGGGATGAAGCGCGTGCGCCGCGTCGACATCCTGCACGACGTCGGCGACTCGCTGAACCCCGCGATCGATCGCGGCCAGGTGGAGGGCGGCTTCGTGCAAGGCATGGGTTGGCTCACCGGCGAGGAGCTCAAGTGGGACGCGCGCGGGCGGCTGCTCACGCACTCCGCGAGCACCTACCAGATCCCCGCGATCGGCGACGTGCCTCCCGACTTCCGCGTGCAGCTGCTGCCCGAGGCGCCGCAAGCGAACGTCGTCCACGGCAGCAAGGCCGTCGGCGAGCCGCCGCTGATGCTCGCGATGAGCGTGCGCGAGGCGATCCGCGACGCGCTCGGCGCGTTCGGCGCGGCGACGGACGCGACGCTCGCGTCCCCCGCGACGCACGAGGCCATCTTCGCCGAGATCGAGGCGCGCCGCGCGCGGGCCGCCGGCGTCGACGACGACAAGGCCGCGGAGTAGTCGCTGCGTCGGTCAAAGGACTCTTCGGACGATTTTGCCTTGACCAACGCCGTCTGACTGAATATTCATTCGCCCGTGACCGACCTGAAGGCCGACGCCATCCTGGACGCGGCGCTCGAGATGTTCGTCGAGCGCGGCTTCTACGGGACGAGCGTGCCGTCGGTCGCCGAGCGGGCGAAGGTCGCGGCCGGCACGATCTACAACTACTTCGACGGCAAAGAGGCGCTCGTCAACGCGCTCTACAAGCGCTGCAAGCACGCCATCATGGGCGAGGTGCTGCGCGACTTTCCGTTCGACGCGTCGCCGCGTGAGCAGGTCGGCCTCGTGTGGCGGCGCATGGCCGAGTATGCCGTCTCGCACCAGCGGGATTACACGTTCCTCGAGCTCCACTACCACCGCTCGTACCTCGACGCGGAGAGCCTCGCGATCGAGCGGCAAGTGATCGATCTCGGCATCTCGGTCGTGCGCCGCGCGCAGGAGCAGAAGGTCGTGAAGCCGCTCGCGCCCGAGCTCTTGATGATGCTCGTGAACGGCGCGTTCATCGGCGTCTTCCGCGCCGCGCTCGACGGGTGCGTCCCGATGACGATGGAGACCTTCCTCGCCGCCGAGCCGTGCGCGTGGGAGGCCATCCGCGCCTAGTCGGCCGGCGAACCGGCCGCGGGCGCTCTTTTTTTTGTCGATTCACCGAATGAACGTTCAGTCAAACAAAGGGTTCTTGCCATGAAGCCGCGCATCATTCTCATCACCGGGGCGACGTCGGGTATCGGGCGTCACGCAGCGCTTCACCTCAGCCACCGCGGCCACCGCGTCATCGCCACGGGCAGGAACGAGCGCGCGCTCGCCGAGATCGCGGCCGAGGCGCGATCGAGCGGCGACGCGCTCGAGACGCTGCGGCTCGACGTCACCGATCAAGCGTCGATCGACGCGGCGCGCGCCGCCGTCGACGAGATGACCAGCGGCTACGGCGTCGACGTGCTCGTCAACAACGCGGGCTACGGCGCGCTCGGGCCGACCGAGATGATCTCCGACGCGGATCTGCGCGCGCAGTACGACACCAACGTCTTCGGCCTGATGGCGATGACGCGCGCCTTCGTCCCGGCGATGCGCGAGCGCGGCGCCGGCCGGATCGTCAACGTCTCGAGCCTCGGCGGTCGCTACACGCTGCCGCTCTTCGGCGTCTACAACTCGACCAAATTCGCGATCGAGTCGCTCTCCGACGCGCTCCGCATGGAGCTCCGCGCGTTCGGCGTCTACGTGTCGCTCATCGAGCCGGGCGTCATCCGCACGGGCTTCACCGATCGCTCGATCGTCGAGGCGAGCAAGGTCGACACGCCGGACTCGCCGTACGCCGCCGTGCTCGCGCGCTCGGAGGAGCTCCGCAAGATGAGCGACATGACCGCGGTCGGCCCGGCGTGCATCTCGCGCGCGATCGAGCGGGCCGCGACGCAGCGGTCGCCGCGCGCGCGCTACGTCGCGCCGCTGCGCTCCGAGCTCATGGTCGGCTTCCTGCGCGCGCTGCCGACGGCGTGGGCCGACTTCATCATGCGCAACCTCACCGGGCTCACGGCCAAGCGCCTCGCGCCGAAGCGGCTCGCGGCGGCGAGCGCGCCCTCGCGGCTCGGCGACGGCAAGCGCGCGACCGCCGCCGCGCTCGTCTTGCTCGTGTCGGCGCTCGGCGTGCTCGCGCCGCGCCCCGCCCTCGCCGACGGCGCCGACTGGGAGACGCTCCGCACGAAGGACGGCATCGTCGTGTCGCGCAAGGACATCCCCGGCAGCTCGTTCGTCGCGTTCCGCGGCGAGGGCGACGTCGACGCCCCGATTCAAGCGGTCGGCGACGTGCTCGTCGACGTCCCGCACGAGAAGGACTGGATCGACTCCGTGGTCGAGGCGCGCGTGCTCCGCGAGGTGAGCCCGACCGAGTACATCATGTACTCGCACGTGGCGACGCCCTCGCCGATGTCGGACCGCGACTTCGTGACGAACGTCGTCATCCGCGCGGACGGCGCGAAGAAGCGGGTGACGGTGCGCATGCGCTCGGTCGAGGACGCGTCGTCGCCGAGCACGAAGTACGTGCGCGCCGTGCTCGAGGACAGCTCGTTCGTGCTCACGTCGATCGACGGCGGCAAGCGCACGCACGTCGTCGCCGAGATCCACTGCGACCCGAAGGGCGCGATCCCCGGCTTCATCGTGAACCAGTTCCAGAAGGGCTGGGGCTACAACACGGTCGCGACGCTGCGCGCCCAGGTCGGCAAGCACGCCGCGCCGACGAACGCCCGCCTGAAGACGATGTTGATCGAGAAGGGCGTCGTCGACGGCTGAGCGTCAGTGGACGATGGTCTGACAGCCCACCGAGATGTCGACCTCACCGCCGACGAGGTGCGCGAGCGCCGCGCAGGTGTTCGGGCAGAGGACGATCGTCGGCGGATCCATCGCGTCGTCGTAG
>DASYCF010000423.1:0-3085 GCA_036500365.1 Byssovorax sp. | reverse complement strand
GCCCGATTCGCGCGCGAAGTCGCCGTGCAAGGGGGCGCCGAACCCGAAGCGCCCCAGGCGCCGAGCCCTCGCGGCCATCGCGACGCTTCGTCCTTGATCACACCGCTACGCGGCCGAGGCCGAGCACCACGTGCAGGACGTGCAGCACGACCCGCGCGTACCGCGTCCACGGCGCGCGGCCGGCGGTCCCGCGGGAGGCCTGCGCCAGGACCGACGAGGCGAGATCGACGGCGGTCGTCGCGGTCGCCAGCGCGTCGGGCCGCCGCTCGGCGCGCGCGAGGGCGAGCTCGGCGCGCGCGACGCGCAGGCGCGTCACCGCGAGCTCCTTGCGCAGGGCGAGCTCGGTCGCGTTCACGACACGAGCTCGAAGAGCGTCCGTGAGTCGCGCGCGACCTCCCGGCGCGTGAGCTCGAACAGCGGGCGCCGAAGAAGGCTGCGCGCCTTCCACGCGGCGGCGCCCGCCGCGATCGAGTGGAGGCCGCCGACGACGCAGAGCGCGTCGAACGGGGAGGCGATCCACACGACGAGCGCGGCGTTGAGCGCGCACCACCCGACGAGCAGCGCGCCCGCGGCGGCGCCGACGTACGCCGTGGCGGCCAGCACCGTCTGCCGCGCCTCACGCGCCTCGACCGCGGAGAGCTCCTTGTGCGCCGCCCAGAGATCGAGCAGCGCGCGCGTCTTCGGAGAGCCCGGCTCCATGGTCGGCTCAGCGGCGGAACGCCATCGCGCCGACGAGCACGCCGGCGGCTGCAGCGACGCCGACGGCCTGCCACGGGTTCTCGTGCACGAAGTCGTCGACGCTCTCGACGCGGCCCTTGAGCTGCCCCTCGATGCGCTCGAGCTGCTCGCGCGCGGCCTCGAGGTCCGCCTTCAGCGCGTCGCGCACGTCGACGATGCGCTCTTCGCCCATGTCGGCGGTGGCCGCGAGGAGCGCCTCGGCGCCGTCGATCACGCCGCCGAGGTGGGACGCGCTCGCGTGGCGCGGGCTGAGGCCGTTCTTGTGCTTGCGGTTCGCTGCGTTCGTCGACCGAGTGTTCGTGGACATGCGGGGCCGTCGAGCAACGGGCATGCCTCGCGACCACGACGCGTCGTCACGCGCCCGAGAACGGCGTAGGCGCCACGATCAAGCCGCCGAGGGGCACGCGCCCGCGCCGCACTGAGGCGTTGTGCCCCGATGAGGCGCCCTCGCCGAGCCTGCGCCGATGATGGCGCTCGGGGAGGCGACGCTCCTCGGGGTCGTCAGACCTCGAGGATCTCCTTCTCCTTCGCGGCGGCGATCGCGTCGACCTGCTTCACGCCCTCGGCGACCACGTCCTCGACCTTCTTCTTCGCGCGGTCCGCGTCGTCGCCGGGGACGTCGCCGTCCTTGTCGAGCTGCTCGATCATCTCGTTCGCCTCGCGGCGGTACTTGCGGATGGCGACCTTGCACTCCTCGCCGTTCTTCTTCGTGAGCTTGACCATCTCCTTGCGCCGGTCCTCGGTGAGGGCTGGGATGGGGATGCGGATGAGCTCGCCGTCGACCTGCGGGTTGATGCCGAGGTCGCTGTCGCGGAGGGCCTTGTCGATCGCCTTGGCCTGGCCCTTCTCCCACGGCTTGATCGTGATGAGGCGCGGCTCGGGCACGGCGATGTTCGCCATCTGCGCGATGGGCGTCGGCGTGCCGTAGTAGTCGACGCGGACGCTATCGAGCATGCCCGCGTGCGCGCGGCCCGTGCGGACCTTGCCGAGGTCGCGCTTCAGCGCGTCGAGCGCCTTCACGATGCCTGCGTTGAGCTCCTTGAAAACCTCGTCGAGCATGGTCACTCCCGCGTGTTCCGAAAGGCCGCGAGCGACGGCGCCGCTCGCGGGGGCGGCAGCCTAGCACCTCGCTGTGGTAGATTTCGAGCGCTGGGCGCGCGCCGCCCTCGCACGCATGCGCGACCTCGAGTGGCGGAGCTACGACGTCTTGGTCGTCGACGACGAAGAGGACAACCTCGACGCGTTCCGCTTCGCGTTCCGCAAGTCGTTCACGCTGCACTACGCGCTCGGCGGCGAGCAGGCGCTCGAGATCCTCGATCGCGTCGACGCCGCCGTCGTCGTGAGCGACCAGCGCATGCCCGGGATGAACGGCATCGAGTTCCTGAAGCTCGCGAAGAAGAAGCGCCCCGCCGCGTTCGGCGTGCTCTTGACCGCGTACGCCGACCTCGCCGTGCTGATCGACGCCGTGAACTCGGGCGCCGTCGACCGCTACGTGCAGAAGCCCTGGGACTCGAAGGAGCTCACCGTCATCTTGCGGCAGGGGCTCGTGCAGTTCGACACCGTGCGCGAGAACCAGCGCCTCCGCGAGCAGCTCGCGCACTACGCCGGCTACCTCGAGCGCGAGCAGCGCGACCCGATCGACTTCGGCGAGATCGCGAGCGACAGCCCGCCGACGCGCGACGTGCTCGCCCGCATCGGCGAGGTCGCGCCCACGTCGTCGCCCGTGCTGATCGAGGGCGAGCCCGGCACGGAGAAGGAGGTCGTCGCGCGCGCGATCCACGTCGGCTCCCCGCGCGAGGAGAAGCCCTTCGTGAAGGTCATCTGCCCCGCGTTCGGCGCGCGCGCAGGGGCCGACGCCGGGCGCGAGGACGCGCTCGAGCGCGAGCTCTTCGGGTGGAGGCGCGGCGCGTTCGACGGCGCGTTCGACGACCGCGCGGGCCGCGTCGAGCTCGCGCACGGCGGCACGCTGTACCTCGAGGATCCGGCGCCGATCACGCCGTCGCTGCAAGCACGCCTCGTGCGGCTGCTCGCGGACGGCGTAGTCGAGCGCGTCGGCGCGAGCGAGCCCACGCGGGTCGACGCGCGCCTCGTCGTGTCGCTCACGCCGAACCTCGAGGCCGCGTGGCCGCCCGGCTCCGTGCTGCCCGAGCTCGTCTCGCGCGCGAGCGTGTTCCCCGTGCGCGTGCCGAGCCTCGCCGCGCGCGCCGCCGACGTCCGCCCGCTCGCCGAGCACTTCCTGCGAAAGTACGCGCGGCGAAACCCGCGCGCCGCGACGTCGCTCTCGCCCGAGGCCGCGCAGAAGCTCGAGACGTACGCGTGGCCGGGCAACGTGCGCGAGCTCGAGAAC
>DASYCF010000422.1:0-5252 GCA_036500365.1 Byssovorax sp. | reverse complement strand
GACCTGCTTGTACGCCTGCGCGCCGTTCATCGCCGCCTCGGGCGCCTCGTCGCGGGCGGGCTCCTTCTCGAGCGCGGCCTTGTACTTCGACGCCGCGTCGCGCCACTGCTTCACGCGCTCGGGGCCGTCCTTCATCTTCTCGGCCTTCTCGAACGACGCGTACGCCTCCTTGTAGATGAGGCCGCCGACGAGGATCTTGTTGACGCTCTTCTCCGCGGACTTCTGCTCGTCGGTGGCGGCGCACGACTTCTTCTGCGCCAGGTCCGAGAGGCGCCGGAGCTCGACGTTGTCCTTGCTGACGCGGGCGATCGTGACGAGCCGCTCCCACGCCTTGTAGGAGAACTCGGTGATGCCGCACTGGCGGTCGTAGATCGGCTCGTAGCGCCTCTTCGCCTCGGCCCACTCGCCGTAGAGGAAGTACATGTCGGCGGCGTCGTATTGGTAGAGCGGGCCGTTGTGGGGCGTGTCGAGCGCGGGCGGGACGCGCTGCACGTACTCGTCGCGCGCGGCGATGGCGGCGAGCACGGGCTGGGGCATCGGCACCTTCGCGGCGAGCTTCTCGTCCTCGCCCTCGCCGGTGGTCGGCGCCTTGAGGCGCTTCTCGATGCCGGCGTTGCCGCCGCTGCGCGTGCGCTGGTTGTACTGGTCGTTCAAGACCTGCTGCGCGGTATCGACGACGAAGAACGCCGAGTTCTGCAGGTACTTGTCGTCCTCGTTCGAGTCGCGCACGGCGACGGCGGTCTTGCGCGCGGTGTCGACCTCGGCCGGCGTCGGCGTGCGCTCGAGGGCGACCTCGAGCACGACGATCATGTGGTTCGCGTCGGCGAGCCAGAAGCGGCTCTCGTAGGCGTCGGGCGAGTTCTCGTCTTGCGCGAGGTAGCCAGCCCAGCCCTGCGCCGCGAGGCGAAACTCGGCGAGCGCGCGCTCGAGCACGGGCTGACGCGACTCCTTGTCGGCGATGGCGATGCCCTGCTGCGCGAGGTTGTTGGCGTTGTTCGTGTGGTCCGCCGCCGCGCGCCGGAGGCCGCCGCGCACGAGCCGCTCGGCCGTCTGCAGCGCCTCGGGGTCGTCCTTGTTCGCCTCGACCCAGGGCGTCGTGCCGACGTAGTTCGAGAGCTTCGTGCGCGCCTCGAGCGCCTTCGCGCCGAAGTTCGCGCGGTCGGGCGTGCCCTCGCGCGCCTGCGCCGTGAGCGTGTCGTAGATGTCCGCGATCTGGTTCTGGATGACCGGCGCGACGCGGTGCATCGGCCACTTCTTCAAGATGAGCTCGCTCACCTCGATCGTGTTCCGATACTGGTTGAGCTCTTTGTACTCCTGCGCGAGCGCCTTGTAGACCTCGACGGTCCACTTCACGTTCTGCGGGATGAGCTTCGGATCCTGCACGCGGTCGATGCCGATGTGCATCTTCTGCTCGGCGACGTGCGGGTCCTGCTCGACGTCGAGCACGTCGTTGCGCGGGATGTACGGATCGTCCGGGCCCGGGCCCTGGAAATCGAGGTACGTCAGCGAGCCCGCGATGTACGTGTACGCCTCGGCGCGGAAGTCCGTGCCCGGGTCGCCGGTGAGCTTCTCTTGCTCGTCGGTGTACCGGAGCAGATCGACGAACGCGTGGACGCTCGTCTCGTAGCGCTGCTGCTTGAAGTAGGTCCACGCGAGCTTGTACATGGCGACGCCGTGCACGGGCGGCTTCTTGAACTTGATCGAGTGCTGGTACGCGCTCTCCGCGCGGTTCAGGTTGAACACGCCGCCGCCTTGATCGACGTCGTTGAAGTGGTAGTCGCCGATGAGCCACCACACCTCGGCCACGTAGCGCGGCTCCGCGCCCGGCGCGGTGACCTGCGGGATCGGCGCGCAGTTGTCGGGATACGGCGAGCGGTACGAGGTCTCCTCGTCCATCGACGTGTTCGTGCCGCCGCCCTTGCCCTTCTTCGGGGCGGCCGCGCGGCGCGGCGGGGGCGGAGCGCCCTTGCCGCCGATGGCTCCGCGGCCGGTCGCGGTCGGGTGACGGTTCTCCCAGCCGGTCCAGTAGTCGCGGTCGTGGTCCTGCGGGAGAGGCTTGAGCGTGTCCTTCTCGGGGTCCTTGGGATCGGTCGGGACGGGGTACTCGTACACGTTGTGGCACACCATGCTGCGCCACACCTGCTGCGCCTCGGGGATGCGCGACGAGTCGTTGTAGGCGTGCCCGAGGTAATAGAAGATGCCCGCGAGCTCGCGGTACTTCGGGTACTCCTTGATGACGCGCTTGTAGAGGGCGATCGCCGGCTTGAGGCCGTTCGCGAGATCCTCGTTCGAGTCGGTGTCGGTGCGCGCGCGCTCCTCGTAGAGCGCGGCGAGGCGGAACATCGCGTCGGGCGTGTTCTCGGGGTGCGCGTTCGCCCCGCTGTACTTCTCGACGAACGCCTCGAGGCGGCGGATCGCCTCCTCGCGCGCGTCGCGCAGGCCCTTCTTCTCGGTCGCGATCTCGGAGTCGAGCGCGGTCAAGATGCGGCGGCGCCGCTCCTCGTAGTGGTGCTGCACGATCTTGGTGATCGCGGAGCGGTAGTCCTTCGCGCCCTGCTCGTAGACCGAGGCCTCTTGCTCGAGCTCCTTCAGCGCGCCGACCTGCTGCGGCGTCGGCGCGGGCGGCGGGGGCGCCGTCTTCTTCACGGCGATGGGCAGCGGCTCCGGCGCGGGCGGCTGCGACGCGATGACGGGGGCGATCGCGGAGCCCGCCGCGGCCGCGGCGCTCGGCGCCGGGGGCGTGGAGAGGGTGGCGCTCGCAGCCAGCGCGGGCGCCTTCGCGGGCGGCGGCTTCGGCTGCGAGAGCGCGGGCGCCGCCGCCATGAGCACGGCGAGCCCAGCGAGCGCGAGCGCGGCGCGGGATCGAAGCGAGCGCGACGTCGAACGTGAGGTGTGCATCACTTGTCTTCGTCTCCGCTGTCGTCGAGGACCTCGTTCAGCTCCTCTTTCAACAGCCGGTCTTCGCGAGCGCGCTCCACCTGGAGGTTGCGGACGCGGGTCATCTGCTCCTCGCGGACCTCCCACGCCTCCTCCGTGATGCCGACGTCGGCGCGGAGGACGATGTTCTTCAGGCGGTCGCGCACGAGGCCGAAGTTGCGCATCGCGACCTCGCCCACGACGAGGCGCGCCTGCTGGTCGAGCTCCTCGAGCTTGACCTGGTAGGTCGTCATGTTCTGCGCCTCGCGCGAGACGAGGCCCTGCACCTCGGCCGTCTTCGCGGCGACCTGCCGCTCGAGCTCGTCGTACGCGGTCTGCGCGCGCGCCTCGGTGTCGTCGGCGGAGCGGAGGACGGGCGTGACGCGCGCGGCGTACGCCTGGAGCTTGCCGCCGGCGGCGCCGCCCGCGGCGAGGCGCACCTCGTTGTTCAGCGCCTCCGTGTATTGCTTGCGCACCTCGGCGTCCTCGATGAAGCGCTGATCTCCGAAGCCGACCTGCACCTTGCCCGCGTTCACCTGCTTGCGCAGGACCTCCATCTCCTGGCGGAAGAGGCCGAGCTCGTGCTCGTTTTGCTTCAGCTCGTCCTCGAAGCGCACGACGGTCTGCGCGTCGCGCACGACGCCGGACTGCGGGCCCTCGTGGAGCACGCGCCGGAGGCCGTTGACGGTGGCCTGCAACGTGTCGACCTGGAGCTGGAGCCGCTGGAGCGCCTGCGACGCCTGGTTCCACTGCCGCTGCGCCTGCTCGTCGCGCGTCGCGAAGTCCGAGTCGGTGACGGGCAAGAGCGCGAGGCGCTTCTCGAGCGCGCGCCGCTTCGCGCGCCACGTCGCGATCTCGCCGGCGAGGGCGCCGTCGTCCACGTCGTCCATGCCCTGGCCGATCGCGGCGCGAGACAGCTCGATGCGGTTCATGATCGAGAGCGCGCGCTCCTCGCCCGCCTTGAGCTCGGGGAAGGCGCGCACGCGGTTCGGCGACGCGAGCACGGCGTTCAGGCGCTCGATGAGCTCGTTCGACTGCTTGATGAGATCGCGGCATTGCTGCACGTCGTCGATGACGGCGAACGCGGCGGGCCCGTCCTCCTCCTCGCGCGCCCACTGCACGGCGAGCGGCGGCAGGAGGGAGTTGTTGTCGAGCGAGTCGAGCTGCTCCTGGCTGAGCTTGTCGTAGTAGACGGCGGGGTTGCTCGTCGAGCCGAGGAAGTTGTCGACCTTGGTGCGCATCGGCTCGTAGGTCGTGCGCGCCGTCTCGTACACCTTGAGCGACTTGTCGAACTGGCCGGCGCGCAGCATGAGGTCGGCGCGGAGGAGCTGACCGTCGGCGATGTTCTGGCTGTTCGGCTCGGCGATGGCGAGCACCTCGAGCGCGCGCTGCGCGCGGTCGACGTCGCCGAGGCGCACGTAGACCCACGCGAGCTCGTACAGCATGGTCCCGAACTCGGGCGACGCGCGGTCGACGTGGTTGTAGGCCTGGACCGCCTGGTTCCACTGATCGGCCTCGTAGAAGAGGCGACCGATCGCGATCCACGACAGGTCGATCACGTGCCGGTGGTCCTCGGTGTCGCCGGGGAGCTGCGTCACGCGCTGGAACTGCGCGACGGCCGCGGCGTAGCGGGTCGGCGGGACCTCGGGGCGCTCCTCGCCCTCCTTCAACGGCTGGGGCGGCGGCGTCGCCTCCTTCACGAGCACGACGCCGAGGAGGTACTGCGCCTGGTGGGCGTACTCGCTCTTCGGGTCGACCTGCGCGAGCGCGGCGCGCGCGCCGCCATAGTCCTTGCGCGCGAGGAGGCCCTTGCCGCGCGCGTAGGCGAGGCCGCTCGAGACGGCGCCCGGCGGCACGCGGTTCATCGAGGCGAAGATCTCGTCGAGCGCGGTGTAGTCCTTGATGCGGACGGCGATGTCGACGAGGCGCTGCAGCGCCTTGCCCTGGTAGGGCGCGAACCGCGGCTCGTCGCCGTGGGCGACGACGGCCTTGAACGTGCGGCGCGCGGAGAGGTACTGGCGCGACCGGTAGTACGTCTCGCCGAGCAGGGCCATCGCGTCCGGGTACGACTGCGCGTCGTTCGGATATTTCTCGATGACCTCGTTCAGGACGGCGGCCGCGCGGTTGTAGTCCTTCGAGCCGATGAGCAGCGTCGCGTCGGCGATGCGCGCCTGCGGCGAGCGCTCGTCGGCGCGTGATTTGTCGACCGCGGACTTGATCGTCGGCAGCTGCGACGACGCGATGCCGATCTGCTGCTGCGCGGACGCGAGCGCCTTCTCGGAGTCGAGCGCGAGCGCGGTCGTGGACCCGAGCGCGCCCGCGAGCAGCGCCGCGAC
>DASYCF010000421.1:0-3450 GCA_036500365.1 Byssovorax sp. | reverse complement strand
TCGCGCTCGCGCTCGCGCCGTTCGCCGAGGCCTCCACGTCGTCCGGCGAACGACTCCACGCGAGCGGGCTCGGCGCCGCCGCGGCGACCGCGCCGACGCTGGCCGTCGTCGGGACGCCGGCGCCGAACGCGCGCACGCTCGCGCAGAAGACCGGCCGCGTCGCGCTCGTCGGGAGCGCCATCTTCGGCGTCGCGGTGGCCGCGATCCTCGGCGTCGCCGCGGCGCTCGGGGGCGTCCGCGTCGAAGGCCTCGGCGCGCACGAGGCGGACGCGGGCGCGCCAGCCGCAGCCGAGGTGGCCGGCGTCGCGTGCGAGGACGCCGCGATCGAGGGCGACGACCAGACGCCCCTCATGCGCGCCGCGATCGGCGTCGGCGCGTGCGCGCGGCTCGCGACCACGCTCGACGTCGACTGGAGGGTGCACGGCGCGCCGAAGCTCGTCGTCGCCGCGAAGCTCGCGAAGGGCCACGCGCACGTCGAGCTCACGATCGCTGGCGCGCGCGCCGCGGGCGACGGGCCGACGCCGGTCGACGCGATGACCGCGGCCATCGCCGAGCTCCAGCCGAAGCTCCGCGTACCGAAGCTCAGCGCGGCCGAGGTGCAGGCGTGGGGCGCCGCCGACGAGGCGGGCGCGCGGCGGATCGAGAGCCTCTGGCGCAAGCTCGTCCTCAACATGGTGCCCGACGACGAGGCCGCCGCGCGCGACCTCGCGCGGACCGACCCCGGCTCGCCGTGGCCGTACATCATCGAGTCGCTCGGCAGCGGCAACCGCGGCACGGCCGAGCAAGAGGCGGCGCGCACGAAGGCGCTCGAGCTCACCGCGAAGCTCCCCGCGGCGCGCGCCGCTGGCCTCCGCGGCGTGCTCCATTTCGTCGGAGCGGGGCATGATCACGACGCGGCGCTCGAGGAGCTCCGTCGGTCGTATCGCGACGCGCCCGACGACGCCGACGTCGCCGGCCTCTACGCCTCGGTCGCGATCGCCCTCGGCGCCGAGGAGGGCTTCGCCGTGCTCGACCGGCTCGTCGCCAAGTTCCCGACGCGATCGATGGTCCCGCTCGAGAACGCCGTCACGCAGGGCCGCGAGCGCGACCTCGACCGCGACCTCCGCTACCTCGAGGTCCTGCGCGCGACGCTCCCCGAGACCGTCGCTTGGTACCCGTGGGCGCAGCAGCTCGCCGCGCGCGGCAAGATCGACGAGGCGCGCGCCGCGCTCGCGTTCGCCGATCGCTTCGGGCTCGGCAGCCCGAGCGGCGCCGACGCCGCGAACCTCGTCGAGACGCGCGCGTTCGTCGAGCTCGCCGCGTTCGAGCCTGCGCGGGCGCGCGAGGTCGCGCAGGCGCTGCTCAGCGATCCTCGGCCGCAGAGCGTGCGCGTCGGCGCCGAGCTCGTCGCGTGCTCCTACATGCTCGAGGGTCGCTTCGACGACGCGCTCGAGGCGCAGCGTCGCGAGATCGACCGCGCGCGCTCGTTCAGCGGCCCCGTCGAGTTCGCGCAGAGCGTGCTCACGTACGGCTTTCAGCTGCGCTACCTCGGCCAGGCGCCCATGGCCGCGTCGATCGTCGACGAGGCCGCCGAGCACGCCGAGGGCGCGCGCTTCCTGCCGCCCGCGTCACGCGCCGTGTTCCGTGCGCTGTTCGCGTACCTCCGGTCGAGCGCCGATCCGAAGAAGGCGAAGGTCGAGCTCGCGCCCACGCTCCGCGAGCTCGAGGCCACGGCCGACGCGGCGTCCGATCGCACCGCGCGCGACTCGCTCCGCGCCGCGCTCGTGCCGCTGGTGCGCGTCGTCCGCGGCGACGCCGAGGCGGCGGCCGCGTGGCGCGCGGCGTCGCGCGCGAGCAGCACGGCGCGCCAGGGGAGCGCCCTCGAGGCGGGCTTCGCGCTCGAGCACAGCGGCGCGCCCGACGAGGCCGCGAAGGCCTTCGCCGAGGCGGAGGGCGCGTTCGCCGCGCGCACGCCGTTCCGCCGCATGATCGCCGAGCTCCACCTCGCCGAGGTGTACCGCGCCGCGGGTCGCGCGGACGACGCCGCGAAGGCCGACGCCATCGTCGCGCGCCTTTGGGGCAAGGTCGACCCCGCCGTGCTCGCGCACCTCCGCAAGCTCTGATCGCGTCCGATCGTCGGCGAACCCGGTGCGATCGCCTGGCGCGGCGGACGTTACGTCTCTGCTATCCTCGTGTGGTTGAACTCCGCGGCGTCGCCCACGTCCCAGCCGGGGGCCGTCCTGCTCGGCAAGTACCGCGTCGACCGCGTCATCGGCGAAGGCGGCATGGGCTTCGTCGTGCAAGCGACGCACACCTCGCTCGGCCACAAGGTCGCGATCAAGGTGCTGCGCGAGGGCAAGCGCGAGGGCGATCACCTCGCGCGGTTCCGTCGCGAGGCGGAGCTCACGTCCGGCATCCGCAGCGATCACATCGTGCAGGTGTTCGACGCCGGCGTGTCGCAGGCCGGCGAGCCGTTCATCGTCATGGAGCTGCTCCTCGGGCGCACCGTCGGTGACGAGGTGCACGCGCGCGGCCCGCTGCCCGTGAGCGAGGCGGTCGACCTGATCTTGCAGGCGGCGCGCGGCCTCGCCGACGCGCACGCGCACGGCCTCGTCCACCGCGACGTGAAGCCCGCGAACCTCTTCATCGCGCGCAGGCCCAACGCCGCGGGCGTCATCGACCAGAGCTCGCCCGGCGTCGTGAAGGTGCTCGATTTCGGTCTGTCGAAGGCGCCAGACGCGGGCGGCGCCGCGCCGCTCACGTCGACGTTCGCGACCTTCGGCACGCCGCAGTACATGTCGCCCGAGCAGCTCCGCGGCGCGCGCTTCGCCGACGCGCGGAGCGACCAGTACGCGCTCGCGTGCGTGCTCTACGAGTGCCTCACCGCGCGCGCGCCGTTCGACGCCGAGTCGCTCGGCGCGCTCGCCCTCGTGATCGCGAACGACATGCCGGTGCCGGCGTCGCGCGTGCGCGGCGGCGTGCCCCCCGGCGTCGACGCGGCGATCGCGCGCGCGATGGCCAAGGAGCCGAACGCGCGCTTCTCCGACGTCGCCGCGTTCGCCGCCGCGCTCGCGCCGTTCGGCGGCGCGTCGGCGTCCGCGATGTCGGGCGCGGCGCAGGCGTCGCTCACCAACGGCGCGCGCACGTCGAGCGGCGGCGACCTCGCGCCCACGGGCGCGTTCGCCGCGTTCCCGCCGATGGATGCTGCGCCGAAGAGCGCGAGCTCGGACGCCTTCACGCGGCAGCTGCGCGCGCCGAGCGTCTCGGCTGCGGCAGCGGCTCCTGCGTCCGCAGGCGTCAAGGGATGGAGTGACGTGATGCCTTCAGCTCCGGGGGCGCAGCAGCGCCCCAATCCGACGGTCGTCGACGCCGCGGGCCGCGCGAGCGACGCCGGGACGACGCGGCCGAGCGCCGCCGCGCGCCGAGGTGGTCTGTTGCAGAGCCCGCTCGTCATCGCAGGCGCCGTGATCA
>DASYCF010000420.1:0-2612 GCA_036500365.1 Byssovorax sp. | reverse complement strand
CGCGCCTCGGCGCACGCCCGCAACCGTCAGGGCGTCAGCGGAGCGGAGCACTCCCAGGAGCGCGGAAGACAACGCCGCGCGCCCAGGGGCGCAGCCCGAGGGGGTTCGATCGAACCCCCATCAGGATCGGGCAGCGCCCGCGAGCTCACGGATCACCGCGAAAGCGGCGGCCGCGAGCGAGCGTGATGCATCCGTATCCAAAGCTCGTGGAGCGCCGTCAAGCGCCCCGCGACCCGATCATCACGGCTCCGCTCACGCGGGTCGTGATCGTCCGGAGCGGCCTCGGCCGAACCGGAGGTGCGCGCCGCGCGAGCGGAGCGCGAATCGGGCATTCAGCGATCCGAATCAGGTGCACGTTGAAGTGAATCGGTTGCAGAAGTCGGTGCGGAGCATCTTCCTCGTGGAGAGCGGGTCCTTCGGTGGGCGCGAGAGCGCACGGCGAAGGGTCAGGCGACTCGAGGTAGCGCGGTGAGGACGCTCGATTCCGTCGGACGACGGCGGGCGACTCCAAGCCGGGCAAAAGGGTGCCGAACGACGCGAACGCTTGATTGAACCCGAGCGGACGACGAAGTTCACCTGAGGTCGCAAGATCTCGGGCCACAGCCGACCGAAGGCGCACCGGGTCTTTGCGGTGCGACGCCCTAAACCAGCGTCGCAGCGCGCGGCCCTGGCGAAGCAGGGGCTCTCCAAGTCCGACGCAAGTCGGCCGGAGGGCACGGTCCCCGGGATGGAGATCCCGCGGCGAACCTGCTTCGCGACATGGAGCGCCAGAGATTGCATGGGGCAGGTCAGGCTCTCCCAGCCGAAGGGCGCAGAGGGTCAGGGGCCTACGCGGCGAGCCTTACGCGCTCGCAGCGAGCCACGCCAGCCCGTGCAATCGAAGCTTCCGCGGCGAAAAACCGCGGCGCCAAGCGACGGGATGCCACAGCGCGAACTGCTGGGCCCGACGCGAGGAACCGATCGCTCACGACGATGCCGCTCGGCGCCCGAAGCGCACGAGCGGGCGGCTCGCCCCGACCGAAAGGTCGCTGGACTGGAGCGAGAGCCGGAAGCTCCGGCGAGCCAAGCGGAACGATCCTGTGAAGGGCGACTCGGGTAACCGACGTCGCCCTTCGCCTTTTTGTGCTTCCGAGGGCGAGGCGTCGCGCGGGCGCCGGCAGAGGTCGTCGGCTACCATCGCGGGATGGCGACCCTCGACTCGTCCGCCGTGGCCCCGCGACGAACGCTCGGCGAGCGCGCCGCGATCGCGCGCCAGGCGCTCGCCGCGTTGCTGCTCGCCGCCGGGTGCGTCACGTCGACGTACCGCGTCGTCGCGGCGATGCGCGACGGGGCGTCGTTCGTCGATGCCTTCGATCCAGCGCCGCTCTTTTACGTCGCGGGCGCGGTAGGCCTCGCGCTCGGGCTCTTCTGGGCGCGCTACCTCGCCATCTGCTTCGCGATCGCGATCGGCGCGGTGAACTTCTTCTGGTCGCCGAAGGGCTACCTCGTCGCGCCGGCGGGCACGCTCTTCGTCGCGCTGCTCGCGGGCGAGAGGATGCGCGCGCGGTTCGAGGGCAAGGGTGGGCGCGGCAACCGCTGGTCCGCCGCCCTCGACGCGCGCGTCGGCCGCCTGCGGTCGCTGTTCGTCGCGCAGGCGCTCGCCATCGGCATGATCTTCGCGGCGCGCGGGCACTTGCCCGAGGCGGCGTCGCTCGTGGTCGTCGGCGTCGCGGGGGTCGCGCTCGCCGGGCTCGTGTTCCATCGCACGTGGGCGGCGCTCCTCTGCGCGCCGGCCGTCGCGGCCGAGGCGTGGCTCGCGGTCGCGAGCGCGCACGCCGAGCTCCACCTCGAAAAACCGCCCGCCTGGACCTTCCCTGCGGCGCTGGGGGCGGCGTGCCTCGCGAGCGCGTGCGTCATCGCGCCGCTCTGGATCGCGATCGCGGCGAAGGTCGCGCGCCACGAGCCGGACGCGCGCTGAACGAGCTGCCCGGGGCTCGGTTCGTGCTCTCTCGGGCGCTCGGCGCCGACGCGAGGTACGCCTTGCTCGTGATCGACCTCTCGCGCGCCGCGTCGCTCGTCGCGTTCGCCGCGGTCGCGTCGGCGTGCGCGCGGCCCGTCGCGGTGCGCGTCGAGCCCGCGCCCGAGGCGGTCGTCGAGCCGCCGGCCATCGAATTTCGGCCCGCGGAGCGCAAGGTGCACTGCCGACCTGCCGACGCGTGGCTCACGCTGCCGACCGGCGCGTGGCGCGTCGCGACGACCGACGCCGCCCGCCTCCTGCTCGTCACCGACGAGCGACCTCGACGCAGCGTGCTCGTGGTCGCGAGCGCGGAGCTCCCCGCGACGCCTTCGTTGCCCAGCGCGTCCGCCGCTGATCGCGCGCTCGCCGACGACTGGGCGACGGCGCTCGCGCCGCTCGTTCGCCCGAACGCGCCGCTCGATCGCGGGTCGGGGTCGCTCGACGAGCACGCCGCGTCGAACGGCGCGCGCGTGTCGGGGGAGCTTCGGTTCGAGCCCGACGACGGCACCGCGTATCGCCTCGCTTACCGCTCCGTCTCGCGCGCGGCGGGCGCGTGCCGCGTGACGGCGTTCGCGGCGCTCACGGCGGCCGACGGGAGCGCTGGCTCGGCCGGCGC
>DASYCF010000419.1:0-1668 GCA_036500365.1 Byssovorax sp. | reverse complement strand
CGCCCCGGCGGCGACGCCCGCGCCGCCGACGACGAAGGTCGCCGTCGTGACGGGGCCGAGCGCGTCGCCGGTCTCCGCCGCCGACTTCCCGGCGGGCGTGCACGTCGAACCCGGGCAGCCCGCGTCGTTGACCGCCTTCTCGTGGAGGAGCACGCCCGTCATGATCCCGCCGGCGACGAGGGCGGCGACGCCGACGCCGCCGACGATCCACGGTCCGCGCGGCGCATGCGGAGTCGATGGGCTCGGCGCGACGAGGTCGACGTCGACCCTGCGATTCCGCTCTCCCTCGAGGACGAACAGGGCGCGCTCTGCGTTCGCGCCGTCGCTCGAGAGCCGCAGCACGTGCTGCCCCGGATCGAGCGGCAGCGCGCGGCCGTCGAGCACGTCCACCCACCTTCGGCCGTCGAGCTCGACGGTGACCGCCGTGAGATCGTGCGCGCCGCGCCGCGCGTGGAGCACGAGCGAGGGCTGCGCGGCGTCGATCTGTTGGAGCCACGTGTCGCAGTCTTGCCGGATCGACTCCGGACACGCGCGCATGCACAGCGCGGCCGACTCGCGCGCCGCGGTCAGCTTGCCGCTGCGACGCTGGATCTGGGTCGCGTCGTAGGCGTTCGCGCACGTCGCCTTCGCGTCCTGCGCGTCCTTCGCGTCCTCCGCTCGCGCCGAGGGACAGGCGAGGAGCGAGAACGCCACCAGGGCAGCTGCGACCGGCGTGGCGGGCACGCGCCGACGTGCCGCGCGGCAGGGGGCGCGCCCCTCCGCGCTAGAGACAGGCACGAATCACATGCCTCGTCCCATCCGGATCCACGGTGTACGGCGGGTTGCAGCCCGGCTTCGTGGCAGGCGGTCGCGCGGCCGCGCTGGCGCGCGCGGCGGCGAATCCGACGCTCGCGATGGGGTGCACGAAGGGTCGCGGAGGCGGCGCGAAGGCCTTCGCGGACGACGCTGCCTCCTCCGCCGGCTCGGCGATCGCCGCCTCGACCGCGGCAGGCGCGGACGGCGCGGCCGACGGGGCTGCGCGGTCGGGGGCGGCCGCTGGCGCCGTCGCGGCGGTCTCCACGGCGGGGCGATCGGCCGTCGGCTCCGGCACCGCGACGGCCATCGGCGCGGCGACGGCCCCCGCGCCGACGGGCTCGGCCGACGTCCGCAGCGCGAAGCCCCCCGCCACGAGCGCGAGCACGGCGACGGCGCCGAGCGCGACGCGTGATCGCCGCCCGTGCGGGGCGAAGCGGGTCTCTCGCGCGGTGGCCGAGAAGGTCTCTTCTTCCAGAGGCGGCTGCACGTCCGGCGGTCGGTCGTCCGGCGGGATGCTCTGCGGGCGGAGATCGACCTGCGACGGGAGCCGCTCGGTCTCGTTCGTGAACGAGGCGCGCAGCGTGGGGGCGATCGGCAAGACGACCGTCGTCGTCACGGCGTGCTCGCCGAGGAGCTGCCGCGTGCTCGCCGTGAGCTTCCGCACGGTCGTCACCTGGAGCTCCGCGGTCTCGGCGAACGCCTCGGCCATCTCGACGGCGGAGAGGAAGCGCCGCGACCTGTCGACGGCGAGGGCGCGGTCGAAGAACGCGTCGACCTCGGGGACGAGGTCCGGCGCGACGACGCTCGCCGGCGTGAACTCGCCGAGCCGCAGCGCGAGCATCGTCTCGACGATGTCGGAGCCGAACGCGTCTG
>DASYCF010000418.1:0-5126 GCA_036500365.1 Byssovorax sp. | reverse complement strand
ATCCTGGGAGGTTTACATGACCGAATCGTATCGAGGATCGCGCCGTGGCGCTCGTGGGCTCGTCGCGGTACAGTGCACGATGCTCGTCGGGATCGTCGCCGCCGGCTGTGCACCGCCGGAGCCCGAAGGTGGGACGCCCCCTGTCGAGGTCGGCGTCGCACACCAGGCGACGTCCACTCCCTTCGTCGGCGCGCCGTGCGTCTCCGACGCCGACTGCGGGGACACCGGACGCTGCGGCATGGATGACGCGCACGAGAGCGGCCTGTGCATCTGCGCGCCGGGTCTCTCCTCGTGTGGCCGTCTCTGCTTCGACTTTGCGCATGATCCGCAGAACTGCGGCGGCTGTGGCGTCCCGTGCGCCGATGGCATTTCGTGCGACCGTGTTCGGTAGACAACATCACGACGCGTTCGTTCGCGCAGGTGGTCAAGGGCGCGAGCGTCTTCATCCCGAGCCCGTAGGTCGCCCATGAAGTTCAAGCTCTACTTCTGCATGGCGATGACGTGCTCCGCGTGCGCGCCCAGCGTCGACCAGGCGGCGGGCGCGCAGGCGAGCGGCGGAGGCGCGGGGGGAGCAGCGTCCACGGTCGGGAGCGGCGCGGGCGGCTCTGCGCCCACCTGCCCGGGTGTGGATCTTTCGAGCGACCCGAAGAACTGCGGCTCGTGCGGCCACGACTGCCAAGGTGGGACGTGTGTGAACTCGGCGTGCGGCGCTCTTGAGCTCTCTCCACCCGGCGCAGTGCCGAGTCTTTCGCCTATCATGGTGGCCATCGACTCAACCAATGTTTATTCGGCGATGGTCTATCATCATCGCGCGGGTGGTATCTTCGCGGTTTCACGTGAACAGGCGACCTTGACCCAATTGACGTCCATCTCCACGGACTCCGTCGGTGCGCTCTTCGTGACGAAGGGCGTGCTGTATTGGGAACAAGATTCTCCTCCAAGCGGCGTCTACACGATGCCCGTGGACGGCAGCGCCGCGCCATCGCTGCTTTTTCCTGGTGGGCGATCCCCTGCTGTGGACGGGCAATTTCTCTATGGAACGCAGGCGGGAAGCTCGGCGACGGTTTACCGAGTACCGCTCAGCGGTGGCTCTCCCGAACGCCTCGGCACGATCGACCCAGTTGGCACGGGGATCGGTGCGATCGCCGTGGACGACGACATGCTATGGCTGATGGAGGCAGGTGGCGTCGGGTTCGTGCGGGGCTCCATTCAGACCATGCCAAAGCGTGGTGGGACGCCGGATGTCGTGCTCCGCGGCATTGGCTTCGAGCACCTTTCGCTTCATGACGGATTTGTCTACGTAGAAGGTTGCGAGAGTGGCTTCTGTCGCTTCGCCACGACGGGCGGCGCTCCCGATCCGATCACCGTCGTTCCGACCCCGCCACCGGCCACGTTCGTCGAACCGAACCAGGCGTCAGCGTCGTTCGCGGTGAACGATACATGGATCCACATCGTCGGGTGCAACACCACGGCGCCGTGTCCGACGTTCACGGAGCCCAACCTGATTCACCGCGTGCCCGTCCTGGGCGGGGCCGACAGCCCAATCGACCCGCAGGGCTTCGCGACGTGCGTCGCCGCCGACGACACCGCGGTCGTCTGGGCCAACACCGACGGCTCGATCTGGCTCCTCGCGAAGTAGGGCGCCACGACCGCGCCCGGGCGCGAGTCGTGGCGTCCGTGGCTCGATCGCGGCGCGCAGGCAGGGCCGCTCGACAGCGGGCGCTGCGTCAGCCCTGCATCATGCGCTTGAGGCTGCCGTCGTCGAGGGCGGCCTTCGTCGCGTCCTCGCCGCCGACGAGCGTGCCGCGCACGAACACCTGCGGGAACGTGGGCCAGCCGCTCCACATCTTGACGGCGAGGCGCTCCTTCCACTGCGAGAAGTAGCTCCCGTACTCGAGGTAGCGGAACTCGACGCCGGCGGCCTCGAGCGCCTTGCGCACGTTCTTCACGTGCGGGTTCTGCGCCATGCCGACGACGACGACCTTCTCGTCGGCGACGGCCTTGGCCACGTCGCGCACGACCTCGGCGTGGAAGCTCGTCATCTTGTCGAGCGCCTTGGGCGTCACGTTCGAGGAGTCGAGGAGGGGGCGCGCCGCGCCCGTCGAAGCTTGGGTGGACATGGCGCCGGACGGTGTGACCTCACGCCGCGCCCGTCAAGGCGCTGGCGCTTTCGCCGCGCGTCTGCGAAGACCGAAACGGTGCGCTCCATCGGAAGCCTGATCGACGCCATCGGCAGGACGCCGCTCGTGCCCCTCACCCACGTCGCCCGGGACCTCCCGAGCGTCGTCCTCGCGAAGTGCGAGCACATGAACCCGGGCGGCAGCGTGAAGGATCGCATCGCGCGCGCGATCGTCGACGACGCCGAGGCGCGCGGCGTCCTCGCGCCCGGCGCCACGCTGATCGAGGCGACGGCAGGCAACACGGGCCTCGGCCTCGCGCTCCTCGCCGCCGCGCGCGGCTACGGGCTCGTGTGCGTGCTGCCCGAGAAGATGAGCGTCGACAAGCGCGTCGCGCTCGCGGCCGCCGGCGCCGAGGTCGTCGTCGTGCCGAACGCGCCGCCGTCGAGCCCCGAGAACTTCCAGAACGTCGCGCGGCGCCTCGCCGACGAGCGCGGCTGGTTCTTGACCGACCAGTTCGAGAACTCCGCCAACCCGCGCGCGCACGAAGAGACGACCGGCCCCGAGATCTTCGAGCAGGCGCGCGGCGACATCGGCGCGTTCGTCGCCGGCGCCGGCACGGGCGGCACGCTCACGGGCGTCGGCCGCTTCCTCGCGCGGGCCGCGCCGCGTGCGCGCGTCGTCCTCGCCGATCCGATCGGCTCGGGCCTCGCGCGGTGGGTGACCGAGGGCGTCGTCGGCGCCGACGCGCCCTACGCGGTCGAGGGCATCGGCGGGAGCGTGCCGCCGAAGAACCTCGACCGCGCCGTCGTGAGGGAGGCCGAGTCGGTCGGCGACGACGAGAGCTTCGCGACCACGCGGCGACTCTGGCGTGAAGAGGGCCTGTTCGTCGGCGGCTCGGCCGGCACCGCCGTCGCGGCCGCGCTGCGCGTCGCGGCGCGCGGCGACGTCGAGGGCCCCGTCGTCGTGCTCCTGCCCGACTCTTGGGATCGCTACCGACACGAACCCTGGGCGCGGAGCCGGTAAGGCTCGGCCTGATCCTCGGAGCCCGTGAGGCATCGCGCCTTGAACGAGCTTGGCGGGCCGGGTATCTGTGCTGAAGCGTCGCCTTCGTTTTCGGCCCGCGCGCGCGCGACTGCCCTCCTCGCTCGCGGCCCGAGCAACCACCCCAAAGGACCCTCGACATGAAGCACTCCCTCCTGGTCCTCGGCGTGCTCGCGGCGAGCGTCGGCTACGCGATGGTCGGCTGCGACAGCTCCGCGAACGACCCCATCTTCACCCCGACGTCGAGCTCGAGCGAGGGCCCGGCGACCACGGGCACGAGCGCGGGCGGCGGCGGCGCAGGTCAAGGCGGCGGCGCGCAGGGCGGCGGCGCCGGCGTCGGCGGCTCGACGTGCGCGCCGATCGCCGGCCACGATCCCGTCGCCGCGGGCGATCCCGCGTGCTGCACGTCCGGCAACACGGGGCAGGCGCACTGCGTCGCCACGGCCGACGTCGTGCCGCAGCTCGCGCACAACTTCGACGCGTGCACCGACAAGTCGGGCGGCGCCGGCCTCTGCGTGCCCGACAAGCAGATCGAGGCGGGCAGCGACTTCAGCGCACAGACCTGCACCGCGACCATCGGCGGCGCCGGCGTCTGCGTGAGCATCTGCGTCGAGGCGGTCGCGAGCGACCCGAACCACGGCCTGCTCATGCAAGACGGCTGCGCCGGCGGCGACGAGCTCTGCGTCCCGTGCACGAACCCGCTCACGGGCGAGAGCACGCACGCGTGCGACCCCGTGACGTGCAACGGCGGCACCGGCGGCGGCGGCGCGGGTGGCGGCCCGGCGTGCCCGTACGTCGGCCCGCCGCTGATCGACCCGACCACGCTCGACATGTGCTCGCCCGCGTGCGGCGGCGCCCACTGCGTCCCCGCGTCCGCCGTGCCGCCCGCCGAGCAGGCGCAGCTCGCCGCGTGCACCGCGATGGGCGGCGCGGGCTTCTGCACGCCGGACAAGTTCATCGCCGCCGGCGGCAACCTCATCGCGGCGACGTGCACGTCGATCGCCGGCGCCGAGGGCCGGTGCATCTCCGACTGCCTGCCCGCCGTCGCCGCGCAAGACGCCATCTTGCCGAAGGCGACGTGCGACACGGGCGAGGTCTGCGTGCCCTGCACCGACCCGACGACGGGCATGGACACGGGCGTCTGCCACCTGTCGTGCGACCCCGGACCGGCCGATCCGCCCGTCGTGCTGACGTGCCCGTGGACGGGCCCCGACGTCGTCGACCCCGCGATGCTCGGCGACTGCATGCCTGCGTGCGGCGGCGCGCACTGCATGCCTGCGTTCGCGGTGCCGATGGCCGAACAGGCCATGTTGACGGCGTGCCCCGGCGGCTTCTGCCTCCCCGACGCGCTGATCACGACCGGCGGTGAGATCCAGCCCGACACCTGCATGCCCTTCGAGATGGGGAGCAAGGGGGAGGGTCGCTGCCTCTCGTCGTGCCTCGGCTCGGTCGCCACGCAGTCGAGCCAGCTCGAGCAGACGACGTGCGCGGCAGGCGACCTCTGCACGCCTTGCTACGACCCGATCAGCGGCGCCGACACGGGCGCGTGCCGCCTCTCGTCGTGCGACATGCCGATGAGCCCGGCCTACACCTTCGCGACGTGCTGCCCGGGGACGAACAACGGCCCGAACGCCGCCACCTGCGTGCCGAAGGAGATCATCCCGGCGAGCGAACAGGGACAGCTCGCCCAGGTCACGTGCGATGCGAACTCGCTCTGCGTGCCCGACGAGTATCTCCCGGGATCCACCGTTCCCGTGCAGATGTGCACCGACAGCATCGGCGAAGCAGGGGCCTGTGTCAGTAAGTGTACGGCGTCTCTCTATATGAACCCCGTCGAGGACTCACTGTTCCAGCAGCGCACCTGCCCGGACAACCACCTCTGCGTTCCGTGCAGCCTCGCCGGGAACACCACGCCTGGATGCATGTAGGCTAGGGGGCAACCCTCACGACGAAGAGGGCAGGGTC
>DASYCF010000417.1:0-7550 GCA_036500365.1 Byssovorax sp. | reverse complement strand
GAGCACGTACACGTGCCGTTTTCGCGCCGGCAGCGCGGCCACGCCGTTCCGCCTGCCGGCGACGACGCCGCTGGCCAAGCAGGCCGGGCTTCAGACGGGCTTCGTCGTCGGCCCCGCCGGCTCCGAGATCCACCCCGACGCGACCGGCCGCGTGCGCGTGCAGCTCGCGTGGGATCGCGAGGGCAAGCGCGACGAGGCCGCGGGCAAGTGGATGCGCGTCGCGCAGCGCGGCGCCTCCGAGACCATGCTCCTGCCGCGCGTCGGTTGGACCGTGCTCACCGCGAACCAGGAGGGCTCGGTCGACGCGCCGACCATCCTCTGCCGCATCCACGACGGCGAGCACACGCCGACGTACGCGCTGCCGGACCACAAGACGCGCACCGTCTTCAAGACGGCGACGAGCCCGGGCGGCGGCTCGTTCAACGAGATCCGCTTCGAGGACAAGGACGGCGCGCAGGAGCTCTTCGTCAACGCCTCGCGCGACATGAACGTGTACGTGCTCAACAAGAAGCTCGAGGTCGTCGAGAACGACAACACGCGCATCATCGGCGACGACCACGTGCTCAACGTGCGCGAGGCGTACCTCGACATGGTGGCCGGCGATCGGACCGTCACGATCGGCGCCGACGAGACGACGACGGCGAAGAACACGAGCAACTCGAGCGTGAAGCTCGACGAGGACATCGCGATCGGCGGCGATCGCCGCCTCACCACGGGCAAGGATCACACGATCAGCGTCAAGGGCACGCGCACCGTCGACGTCGGCGCCGCGCTCATCGACGCGTCGCTCGGGTCGATCACGGCCACCGCCGAGACCACGCACAACCTGCTCGTCGGCGGCGCCGTCCTCCGCATGTCCGACAAGACGATCTCGGAGAACTCGAACCTGGTCTCCGTGCAGACCATCGGCGCGCTGAAGATGGAGACGACGCCGAAGAACCGCGTCATCGGCGCGGGCAAGGCGCTGTTCGAGACCGTGGGCGGCGCGCTCGTGATGACGGCCGGGAAGAAGTACATGGACGCGGCCGAGAAGACGATGCGCTGGACCGTCGGCGGCAAGCTCACCGCGAAGGCGCCGACGGTCACGATCGAGGCGAAGGAGAAGATCCAGATCACGTGCGGCACGAGCGTGATCACGATCGACGCGACCTCCGTCACGATCGCGGCCGACGCGTTCGATCTCAGCGAGGCGAGCGCGCTGGTCGCCGAGACCGCGCTCATCGGCCACAACAGCGGCGGTTGAGGAGACGACGATGACGCGAGCCCCGCTCACCTCCACGCTCGAGATCGACGGCCACGCGCTGACGGTCGCGGCCTTCCGCGGCGAGGAGCGGATGTCGACGCCGTTCCGCGTCGACGTGTCCGTCCTGCTCGAGCAACACCACGCGCTCTCGCCGGACGCGTGCGTGAAGCGCGCGGCGACGCTGCACCTCCAGCGCGGCGCCGAGCACGTGCGGTCGATCTCCGGGATCGTCACCGACGTCGCCGTCGAGGCGGCGCTCCGCCACGGCACGCGCCGGGCCGAGCTCGTCCTCGAGCCGCGGCTCGCGCTCGCTCGCTTCCGCAAGGACGTGCGCATCTTCCGCGAGATGACGGTCCCCGAGATCGTCGTCGACGTGCTGTCGCAGATCGGCGTCGCGCCGGAGCTCCGCCTCGCGCGCGACTACGAGCGCCGTCACGACACGGTGCAGTACCGCGAGCGCGACCTCGACTTCGTGCATCGCCTGCTCGAGGACGAAGGTATTTTCTATTACTTCCTCGAGGGCGGCGAGATGGTCCTCGGCGACGGCGAGGCGAGCTACGAGCTCGTGGCGGGCGAGCGCGCGATTCCGTTCCGTCAAGGCTTCGGAGCGAGCCAGAACGAGGACGCGGTCTACGACCTCGGCGAGCGGGCGAGCGTCGCGGCGAGCCAGGTGTCGCTGCGCGACTTCAACCCCGAGAAGCCGAAGCTCGACATGGACGTCGCGAGCGTCACGTCGTCGCGCGTCTCGTCCGAGTGGTACGACCACCCGGGCCGCTACGGCGCGCCGGAGGCGGGCGCGGCGCGCGCCGCGCTCATGGCCGAGGCCGTGTCGTGCCACGCGGCGGCGTTCGTGGGGCGCTCCTTCTCGGGGCGGCTCGTGCCGGGCGCCGTGTTCCACCTCGTCGACGCGCCGCCGGGGCTCGAGGACGGCGGTTACGTCGTCACAGCGGTGCGGCACGACTGGGCGATCGAGGCGGGTGGCTTCTCGTGCGACTTCGAGGCGCGGGACGGCGAGTCGACGTTCCGGCCCGCGCGCGTCACGCCGTCGCCGCGCATCACCGGCCCGCTCACGGGCTTCGTCACGGGGCCAGCCGGCGCCGACGACATCTACACGGACGCGTGGGGCCGCGTGAAGGTGCAGCTCCACTGGGATCGGCGCCTCCCGGCCGACGAGGGCTGCACGTACTGGATCCCGGTGCTGCAGGACAACACCGGTCACTCGAGCGCCATCCCGCGCCGCGGATGGGAGGTGCTCGTGCACTTCCTCGAGGGCGACCCCGACAAGCCCGTCGTGCTCGGCCGCGTCTACAACGCCGACGATCGCATCTGGGAGAAGCTCCCGGACTACAAGCATCGCACCGCGCTCCGCTCGCTCTCGACGCCGAGCCGCGACGGCAAGAACGAGATCCGCTTCCAGGACCTCGCCGGCAGCGAGGAGATCCACGTCCACGCGCAGCGCGACCAGCTGATCCACGTCGCGAACGACAAGCAGGAGATCATCGTCGCGAACGAGGCGCACGAGATCCACGGCAACGAGTCGATCACGATCGGCGTCGATCACACGGCCACCGTGACGTCCACGTCCGACGTGCGGACGACCGGCGATCAGACGGTGACCGTCGGCGGCGACAGCACGAAGAGCACCGCCACGCAGGACGCGACGAGCGTGTCGGGGTCACGCACGGTCGACGTGGCGGGCTCGTATCACCTGCGGATCTCGGGCAAATCGGCGGCGACCGCGACGAACATGGTCGAGCGCGTCGGCGGCGTGATCCTCGAGACCTCGTTGAAGTCGAACGGGACGATCGCGCAGACGGTGGGCACGCTCACCGTCGGCGGGGCCGTCGTCGAGGTGTGCAAGAACTCGAAGACCGAGTCGACGCAGAAGGTCCGCGCAGAGACGGTCGGCGGCGCGCAGATGATCAGCGCGAACGACATCGCGACGCACGCGGGCAAGAGCCGGACGACGAGCGCGGGCATGCTGCGCGCCGACACGACGGCCGAGATCACGATCTCGGGCATCGACGAGAACACGTTCGACCTCGGCGCCGGCGCCTTCACCGCCGACACGACCATCCAGCTCAAGGTCGGCGAGAACGTCGTGACGCTGAAGGACGGCACGATCGACGTCACCGCCGCGTCGATCATCCAGATCGGCGTCCACGGCAAGAACGCGCAGGGTGCGGCGGATTCGAAGCAGAACTCGGACTGAAGGGGTCAAGCGGATGTGGTCTTACGTGCTCGAGCTCTACCACGCGCCCAAGATGCGTCTGCGCGCCGTGCTCAACGGGATCCCGCTGTACCGCTGCGACACGCCGAAGGAGAACTCCGTCACGTGGACGAACGCCGCGGCGCACATGCTCGTGCCCGGCGTCAACTCGTTCCTCTACGAGATCATCGAGGCGACGGACGTCGGCAACGCGTCGTTCGAGGTGCGCTACATGCGCCAGCGCGACCCGCCTCTCTATCGCTACATGCTCGGACCGGTCGACGGCGAGGTGTATCACTGTCCGCCGCGCCCGTTCGTGTACGCGTCGACGTTCGTCGTCCCTGACAATGGCTATCGTCCCGGCTACCTCGACGCGAAGCCGCGTGAGTTCGGGCTCGAGGGCGACGCGGGGCTCCACGCCGCCGTCGCCGCGCTCTACACGGCGATGGCGCGCGGCGACGCCGACGCCGTCGTCGAGCTCATGCGCCCGAAGTTCGACGACCTCATGCGCGCGTACCCTACGCAGCCCGAGGTGACGCTCGACGCCGCGCGCCAGGGCTTCGCGAAGCAGTTCGCCGGCGGCGTGAGGGCGACGCCGTTCGAGCCCGATCGCCTCGTCTTCCAGTCCTGCGTCGACGGTCGCGTCGCCTACGTGACGCGCGACGACGGCCTGCCGCCGTTCGACGTCGAGAACCAGTCTGGAGAGCACTGGCGGTCGGATCTCTACCTCACGCAGGCCGACGGCGGCTGGAAGTTCTTCCGATAACGGAGCTGGGCGCATGGCCGACACGGTCTCGAATCACTTCCGCGGTGTCTGCACCAAGGGCACGTCGCACGTGGCGACGTCCGACCCGCTGGCCGACGTGTGCTGGCTCGACAAGGGACACAAAAAGAAGCAGGGGTTCGACAACTTCTGTCCTTCGAAGCACCTCAAGTCGCACGCGACGACGAAGAACACGTACATCGACGGTCAGTTCGTCTGGATCGATCGCAGCGTGCTCGACGACGGCGACTCCTTCAAAGCCAAGGACGGCGGCGGCGGCCACGACGGCGTCGGCGGCGGCGTCGTGAGCCACACGTACATGAAGTACGCGTGCGCCTCGAACTGGTCGAAGGACCTCCAGCTCGAGGGCGGCTGGGCCGTGCGCAGCTTCGACCCCACGTACCAAAACGGCCAGCCCACGAGCAAGCTCACGGCGAAGGGCGTCTACAACTGCGCTGGCAAGGTGCTCCCGGCCGACCCGAACGCCGACGCCGAGGCGCAAGACGAGTTCGCGCGCAAGCGCTGCAAGATCAAGTCGTTCGTCGTCAAGTGCAGCCACGGCCGCACGATCGACACCGTCAAGAACGAGACCGAGCTCGGCGTCGTCGGCGACGAGTCGGGGCCCTGCAAGCTCACCGCGAAGACGGAGCGCATCGCGCAGGGCCCGCCGGAGGAGCCGTCGCCGTGCAAGCTCCATTCGCAGTACGAGGCCGAGCGCGTCGTCACGGACCACTCGCCGCCTCCGGCCCCGATCACGGAGGAGCACACCGGGGACGACTGGGAGCTCCCCGAGGAGATCATCGCCGACCCGATGGGCCCCTGGAAGCTCCACGAGTCCGGCGCCGAGAAGGGCGTCCGCAGCACCGAGAAGGGCGAAGACGGCGCGGTCACGGCGGGCAAGGAAGCGGGGTCCAAGCACGCGACGCTCGGCGCGAACGCGATGAACCTCGAGGCCGACTTCGAGAAGCTCGTCGCCTATCTGATGTTCAAGCACAGCCCGACGATGGTGCACGTGCGCTCGCTCGCCTGCGCCGGCGCCGAGAACGCCATCGTCAAGCTGTATCCGGCCGAACCCATCGAGTTCAAGATCGCGAGCTGGGACAGCGACGTGGGCAGCGGCCTCAAGGGCCCTCCGGCCGACGTCATGGCGGTGCTCAAGGACATCCACGAGACCGGCCGCATCCTCAAGAAGGTCGGCGACCTGTTCGGGAAGGCGAGCGAGATCGGCTTCGACATCATGTCGAGCGCGGAGCTCGGCATCAAGACGCAGTTCAAGGAGCTCACGAAGGACGAGAACAAGCTCCACAAGTACCAAGCCAACAACAACATCTCGCTGACGATCGCGTTCAACCCCGTCTTCAAGGCGTGGGCGGAGCTCGACATCCCGCTGCTCGAGGCGGCTGGCCCGCTCGGCGCCCTCGCCGAGAAGGCGATCGAGTACTTCGGCCTCAAGGGCGTCTTCTTCATCCGCGGCGAGATCTCGTTCTCGATCTCCCTCGTCGCGTCGATCGACGAGTACAACTATCCGACGCTCCCGAACTCGGAGTTCAAGCTCGTGTGCACGGTGTCGATGGGCGTCGAGGTCGACGCCGGCGAGAGCTTCGGCCTCAAGGCCGACGGCTACGCGAAGGCGGAGGTGACGCTCGGCGAGTTCTCGATGGGCGGCCAGACGGCCTTCCTCTCCGGCAAGCTCAACGGGAGCATCAAGCTCGGCATCGAGTTCGTCGTCCACTACAGCGTGCTCGGTTGGGAGGGCTCGCGCGCGTTCAACTTCGAGCCCGAGTGCGCGCAGTGGAAGCTCCACCCCGCCAAGGATCTGCACATCATCCCGTGGAAGCTCTGAGGTGACGCGCCTCGTGGTCGCCGCCGCGGCGCCGGTCAGCGTCGGCGTCGTGCGCTGGCACGATCCGCGGCCGCGCGTGACGTTCGCGGTGCGCGTCCTCGCGCGCGAGTCTCAGGGCGGGCGCTGGGTGACGAGCGGCCGGCCCACCGACCCGCTCCCGACGTACGCGTTCGCGCCGCGCAAGCCCGGGTGCGACGTCGCGATCGTCGGACACGCGTACCCGCCCGGCGTCGCCGACGCCGCCGCCGTCGACGCGTGGGTCGGCGTCGGCGAGCTCGGCCGCGGCTTCACGGCGCGCAGCGCGACGCCGCTCGATCGAGTCCCGCTCGCGCGCGAGCTCGCGCCCCGCGATCTCGCCGACGAGCTCGCGGCGCGGAGCTTCACCGCGCGCGCGGGGTTCGACTTCGCGCGCTTCTGCGCCGCCGCGCCCGAGATGCGCCTCGACGCGCCCGCGGCGCCGGGCGCGCCGGTTCGCCTCGTCGGCCTGTCGAAGCGCGGCGAGCGCGTGACGACCCTCCCGCCGTTCGCGCCGCGCCTCTGGCTCGACATGATCGACGGGCGCCGCGTCCCCGTCGAGCTCGCGTGCGACACCCTCGTGTTCGACACCGCGACCGACGAGATCGAGCTCGTGTTCCGCGGCGAGATCGCGGTGCTCGATCCGTCGCTCCCGTCGGTCGATCGCGTCGTCGTCGCGCTCGACGACGTCGACGCGCCGCGCTCCGAGGACGAGATCGTCCGCGACCTGCCGCGCGCGAGCTTCCTCTACGTGCAGGAGATCGACGCGCGCGACCCCGAGCCGGCGGACGACGAGCGCGACGCGCTCACGATGGCGCGCTACGCGACGTGGGCCGCCGATCCGCCCGACCCCGAGACGACGCTCGAGGAGTTCGCTGCGATCTCGGCGGAGCTCGCCGAGCAGCGTGAGCCGCGCGACGTGACCCTGCTCCGCTATGGCTTCGAGGAGGACGGCTGGGCGCTCGAGGAGCGCGCCTGGCTCGAGCGGATGGGGCGCGCCTCGCTCGACGGCGACGCGTCGATCGCGACCGACTTCGGCGGCCATTTCGAGCGCGCTGCGCGGACGCTCGCGTCGCCGCGGGAGCTCGAGCGCACCGTCGTCGACTACGTCGCGATCGCGATCGCGTTCGAGCGCGCCGACGATCCCGGCAAGGCGCTCGCGTCGGCGGGCATCTCGCTCGCGGCGTGGATGCGGCTCGATCGGCGCTTCCAGCGCGCTGCGGCCGATGATCCGGAGGTCGCGGCGGCGATCGAGCGCGAGCGAGCGCGTCACGAGGCGGCGCCGAAGCCTGCAGGCGCGAGCGACGCCGTCGAGTCTGCCGGAGATCGCGCGTGAGGCCGCCCGTCGCCGCCTACGTGACCGCGGTCGGCGCGCGCTGCGCCATCGGCCTCGGCAGCCTCCAAGTCGCGATGGCGGCGCGCGCGGGCAAGAGCGCGCTCCGCTCGTTCGATCTCGTCGATCGACACCACAACCGGA
>DASYCF010000416.1:0-1741 GCA_036500365.1 Byssovorax sp. | reverse complement strand
CACACTTCCGACTCGAGCGCGTCGCCCGAGGCGAACACGCCGGCCACCTTCCACACCTGCGTGCCGAGCTTCACTTCCTGGCCGGGCACGAGGTTGGCGAACTGCCTGGCCGCGCCGCGGCCGACGACGAGCTCGCCGCGCTGTCGCCGCACGCAGGCGCCGTCGTCGCCGCGTTCGAGGCGGCGCGGCTCGTCTCGCGCGACGACGGCGGCGGCGCGACGCTCGCCCACGAGGCGATCCTCGTGCAGTGGGGCCGCCTCGCGTCGTGGCTGGCCGAGGCGCGCGACGATCGGCTGCTCCACGCCGAGCTCGAGCGCGACGCCGAGCGGTGGGCCGCCGAGCCCGACGTCGTGCCGCTGTGGCCGCGGCGCCGCCTCGCCGGGGGCGAGGACCTCGTGCGGCGCGGCGCGCGCCTGTCCGGGCGCGGACGCTCGTTCCTCGACGCCGGCCGACGCGCCGCGCGACGTGGGCTGGCCATCGGCGGCGGCTCCGCGGCGATCGCGCTCGGCTCGATCGCGATCGCGACGGCGCTCTACGTGATCGACGGCCGCGACCGGCTCGCCAAGGAGCAGCGCGACCGCGCCGCGGCCGAGCAGCAGACGCTCGAGATCCGCGCGAAGCAGGCCGAGATCGATCGCCTGCTCGGCGCCCTCGAGGACTCGCGCACGAAGCAGAAGATCGTCGCGTTGCAGCGCGAGATCCGCGGCGACGTCGCGCCCTCCGAGCGCGAGCCGGCGCGCGCAGCCCTGGCCCTGCCGCGCGCGCCGCGCGGCGCATCGCCGCCGCCGCCGACCGCGCCGACCTCTCAGCCCGCGCCGCAGCCGACGACGAGCGCGCCGCCGACGTTCAAGGTGAAGGAGTGGTGACGCGCGGGGCGAGAACACGCGCGAGGCAGCGCGCCGTCGTCCTCGCGATCGCGCTCGCCCTCGCGTTCGGCGGGGCAGCGACGCCGGTCGCGCGCGCCGACGCGCCGGCCGACGACGCGACGCTCGCCGCGGCGAAGGACCTGTTCCGAAAGGGCGTCGCGCTGCTCGAGCAGAAGGACGACGAGCGCGCGCTCGACTACTTCTCGCGCTCGCGCGCCCTCCGCGCGAGCGCGCAGAACACGATGGGCGCCGCTGCGTGCCTCCAGCACCTCGGCCGCTACGACGAGGCGCTCGATCTCGTCGAGGAGGTGGTGACGCGCTTCCGCGACGACCTCGACGAGGAGAACAAGCGCGTCGTCGGGCCGATCCTCGACGAGCTGCGGAGCCACGTCGGCACGCTGGAGGTGACGTCCAACACGAGCGGCGAGCTGTTCGTCGACGGTCGCGCGCGCGGCGCCGTCCCCGCGGCCGCGCCGCTGCACGTGAAGGTCGGCGCGCACACGCTCCGGGTCGCGCGCCCGGGCTACCGCACGGCGGAGGCGTCGTTCGACGTCGTCGCGCGCAAGGCCACGGCCGTCGACGCGCACCTCGATCCGCTGCCGGGCCGCGGCGTGCTCCGCGTCGAGGACGCGACCTTGCTCGACGGCGAGGTGTTCGTCGACGGCGCGCGCGTCGGCGCGGCGCCGTGGGAGGGCACGCTGCCCGTCGGGCGGCACCTCGTGTGGACCGCGCGCGGCGATCGCGGCGCGCCGCCGACGTCGTTCGTGATCATCGACGGACAGACGACGCTCGGCCGCCTCACGTCGCGCGCGCTCGGGCCGCGCGTGCACCTGCGCACCTCACCGGCGGGGGCGGCGCTGCAGATCGACGGCGCG
>DASYCF010000415.1:0-1776 GCA_036500365.1 Byssovorax sp. | reverse complement strand
CTCAAAAACGGCGTGGCCGTGCCGCGCTTTTGTGGCGCGTCCACGCCGTCGGTCTGCGCCCGCAGCGCCTCGAGGTACGGCAGGCCGCCCACGCGCCGCAGCTCCTGCTGGCGCAGCGCGAGATCACCGGCGCCGAGCTCGGACAACCTCTTGAGGTCGAACGCGACGTCGCCCTGCGCGGTGGTGGCGCGCGCGCCGTCGTAGGCGCACAGCGCGTGCGCGAGCAGGCCGCGCGACGCGAACATCACGGCCGCGGTGCGAAAGATCGCGCGCGCGTCGTCGACGCGGCCGTCGCGCTCGATGCGCTCGCCGTGACGCACCAGCCCCCACGGCCCCGGATCCCTGCGCAGCTGGTCGACGAGCACGGGCTCGGTCGGCAGCTCCACGCGCGCGGGCCGCGCCTTGCCGTGCGCCTCGGGTTTGACCGCGCTCGCGCTCGTGGACGACGCCGCCTCCGTGCTCGGGCGCCGCTGCACGCGCGTGAACTGGCGCCCCACCGATCCGCCGCGCGCGTCGTCGTCGTCGAGGTCGGTGAGCGTGCTCTTGAACGCGTCGGCATCGTACTTGGCGCCGACGAGGTAGTTGTCGAGCGCGCGCGCCCACGCCTTGGCGTCGCGCGGGCGCTGCTCGGGCGGGCGCACCACCGCCTCGTCGACGATGGCGTCGAGCAGGCTCGGCAGGCCGGGGCGCCGCACCGACGGCACCGGAATGGGCACCGAGCGCACCGCCGTGACGACGTCATCGAGGTTGCTGCCCGGGAACAAGCGGCCGCCCGTGAGCAGCTCGAACAGGTTGACGCCCATGGCGAACAGATCGGACTTGGCGGTGGGCTGCTCGCCGAGCAAGACCTCGGGCGCTGCGTGAGCCACGCCGACCACGCCGAGCGCGTCGTACAGCGCGCTGGTCTCGTAGAAGATGGAGGGGGCCGCGAAGCCGCGCAGCTTCACGCGACCATCGCGGCCGACCAGGATGTTCTTGGGCTGCAGGTCGCCGTGCACGAGGCCGAGCGGCTTGCGGTCGCTGCCCTTGGTGCGGTGCACGGCGTCGAGCGCGCGGGCAGCGGCCCGGGCGATGTACGCGCACGCGCGCGGATCGATCTGGATGCCGCGCGCGCTGGTGCGGGCGATGAGCTCTTCCACGGTGACGCCGTCGACGAGCTCGAACGCGATGTAGTAGACGCCGCCGACGCGGCCGAAGTCGTCGACGGTGGCGGTGCCCTCGTGCTCCACCCGCACCGCGAGCCGCGCCTCTTCGATGAAGCGCGAGACCAGCGCAGTGTCGCTGCACAACTGCGCCTTCATGCGCTTGAGCGCGCTCAAGCGAAACAAGCCCTCGAAGCCGTCGGAGCGCGCGACGAACATCTCGGACGCGCTGCCCTCGCCGATCTTCTCGAGCAAGTCGTAGCGGCCAAACGCGCTGATGGGCGCGCGCAGATCGACCTCGCCCTCGGCGGGCGCGCGCGTCGGCGGAAACAAGCGACCCGGGGCCACGAGCGACCCTACCGAGACCACGGCCTTTCGTGTAGTTCTCGGCCGCCATGTCCCCGTCCGAACAAACGCCCGCGCCGAGCGCCGGCCCCGTCGACGCGCTGCTCGCGGCGCACGCCGCCGTCCACGCGCGCCTCGAGGACGCGCTCTACGACGCGCTCGCCGCGCTCGTGCACCTCGACGTGGACGCCGCGCGCGCGGAGCTCCGCCGAGAGCATCGCCGCGAGCGTGCTCTTGCCCGACCCCGATAGACCAGTGAACCAAACGACGAATCCGGAAGACATGTTCT
>DASYCF010000414.1:0-4666 GCA_036500365.1 Byssovorax sp. | reverse complement strand
ATGACCTCGACTTCTTCGAGCCGTTCCGGGTAGTCGACCTGCACGAAAAACATGAAGCGGTCCTGCTGAGCCTCGGGCAAGGCGTAAGTGCCTTCCTGCTCGACGGGGTTCTGCGTCGCGAGCACGAAGAACGGCTCCTCGAGCACGTACGTCTGCTTCGCCACCGTCACGCGGTGCTCCTGCATCGCCTCGAGCAGCGCGCTCTGCGTCTTCGGCGTCGCGCGGTTCACCTCGTCGGCGAGGACGATGTTCGCGAACAGCGGGCCCTTGCGGAAGCTGAACTGCTTCGCCCCGCCGGCGCTGTCGTCGATCACGGTCGTCCCGGTGATGTCGGCCGGCATCATGTCGGGCGTGAACTGGATGCGCGAAAATTGGAGCTCGAGCGCCTCGGCCATCGTCCGCACGAGCATCGTCTTGCCGAGGCCCGGCACGCCCTCGAGCAGCGCGTGCGAGCCCGCGAGCATGCACGTGAGCACGCCGTCGATCACCTCGCGGTTGCCGACGATGACCTTGCCGACCTCCTCGCGGAGCGCGCCGATGCTCTTCTGAAACTCCTGCACGTCGGCGCGCGCGGCGTCCTTCGTCTTCTCGGCCATGGTCTCTCCTCAGACGCGCGCGCGGGGCCACGCGCTTTCAGCGGCGCTACTCGCGCGGCCGGATCAGCTGGAAGTACCGCTGCACATAGAAGCGGTAGCCGTCCGGCACCTGGTCCTTGTTGATCTGCTGCTCGGCCACGGTGTGGTAGTCGGTGAACACCTTCTTGTAGCCGCCGCCCTTGAAGCCCTTCTCGGCGGCGCCGTAGATGACCTTGCTGTTCGAAGGGCCTTGCTTGGTGTCGACGCCTTCTTGCTGGCTGTCGACCGTCTCGCCCTTCATGTCGGTCGATTTGCCGGTGAGGTTGCCGTCGTGGCCTTCGCCCCACTCCTTGCCGCTGCCGGATTGGCCGCTTCCGCCGGGCTCGTTGCCCTGGCCTTGGCCCTGACCCGGGCCCTGGCCGGCGCCGCCGGGGATGGGGATCGGCTGACCGCCGCGGCCGAGGACGAGCATCTTGCCGCGCCCCTGGCCTTTGCCTTGCCCCTTGCCGTCTTTGCCGTCCTGGCCTGGCTGGTCGCCCTGGCCCTCTTTGCCGTCCTGGCCTTGCTCGCCGTCGGCGTCGTTGTCGTCGCCGTCCTCGTCGCCCTGCGGGCCGCCCGAGGGTTGACCGCCCTTCTCGCCCTTTTGCCCGCTGCCGCCGCGCGCGCGCTTCGCGAACTTCATCATGCGGCTCATGCGCTGCTTGCCGCCCTGGCCCTGCTGACGGAGCAGCTCGCGGAGCTCTTCGAGGCGCTGCTTGAGCTCCTCCTTCTCCTGCTCGCTCATCTGCTCGTTCTGCATGCGGTTGATGTCTTCGGCGGCCTGCTCGAGATCCTCGGCGCTCAGGCCGAGGTCCTTCATCAGATCCTCGGCGGCCTTGGCGAGGTCGCGATCGAGCCGCTCGAGCTCCTTCGACGCGCGCTCCTTCTGCTCGGCCTGGCGGTCGAGGCGCTCGAGCTCGCGCTCCTTCTTCTTGAGCAGGTCTTCCTTGCGCTGATCCTTCGGCCCTGCGTCGGGGTCCTTGTGCTCGCTCCGCTTCTTGAGCAGATCCTCGCGCATCGCCGCGCGCTTCTCGTTGATGGCGGCGAGCGCCTCCTTCTTGCGGCTGGCGGCCTTGGCGAGGGCTTGGCGCAGGCGCTCGAGGGCGGCCTTGTCGGGCTTCTTCTGCTGCTTCTTGAGGGCCTCGGCCATCTGCTTGAGGTCCTTCTTCGCCTGCTCGAAGTCCTTCTTCTCGAGCGACTCGGCGAGGGACTTCGAGCCGTCGCTCTTCTTCAGCTCGTCGGCCGTCTCCTTCAGCGCCTCGTCGAACGCCTTCTTGTCGGCCTCTTGCTTGCCGAGGAGCTCGCGCTCGATCTCTTCCATGCGCCGGAACGCCTCGGCCCGGTCGACGCGCTTCTTGTCGATGTCCTCGATCAGCTGGTTGAAGCGCTCGACCGCGGCCCTCATCTCGGGGCTCTGGTCCTTGTGCGTGAGCTGCTTCGCGGCGTCGCGGAAGAGCTCGATGTCGTCGGACGACATCTGCAGCGCGTCGATCGTCTTCACGACGGGCGGCGGCGGCGCCGGCACGGGCACGCGGAGCAGGGCGACGGCGGCGACGCCGGCCGCGACGAGCGTGGTCGCCGCGAGGTCGCGTGGGACACGCAGCGGCGCGGCGCGGCTCGGCGCAAGATCCCGCGCGTGGTCGCACGCGTCGTCGATCGCGGCGTCCATGAGCGGCGTGCGCGAAGGTGCGGGCAGCGCGCCGAACGCGAGCGCGTTCGTCAGGCGATCCGACAGGCCGTGCACGCGATCGAGCGCGATCGCGCCCGCGCTCTTGGGCAACCGGCGGAGCGCCGCGCCGAGCACGACGCACAGCGCGACGGCGCCCCCCGCGCCGAGGAGCACGACCGCGCCGCGATCGGTGAGCCGCTCCGGGAACACCTTGCGCGCCGCGACGACGACGGCCGCGAACGCGAGCGCGCCCGTGAGCGCCGAGGGCAGGATCTCGAGCGCCCGCGCGACGCGCATCCGGAGCTCGACCCAGCTCGCCGCGCGACGAACCCGCCCGAGCGCGGCGCGGATGTTCGCCGAGTCCTCGCTCGGTCGAGGCGTCGGCTCCGGGTCGGTCGGGGGCTCTTCGTTGGCGTCGGTCACGGGCTGTCGGTTCGTGTTCTTCCGCGGGCTCTGGCCCTCGGCGTAGGCGGGCGCGCTCACGCCGCCGCGCTCCCGCCGAACGGCGAATGATTGTAGCTGCTGACGTACGCCGCGCCCGAAAGTTCCGGCGTACGACGACCGCTCGCGATGGAGCGCGGGCGCCCGAGACGTCGACCGAGAGCGTACGCGCGCCTCCGCCCGTTCATTCCGGGCGAGCGCGCGCGCGGCGACCTCAGCGCTTCTTCGACGCCTTCGCCGCGGGCTTCTTGGCGGCCTTCTTGGCGGGCGCCTTCGCTGGCTTCTTCGGCGCCGCCTTCGCCGGCTTCTTCGCGCTCGTCGCCTTCTTTGCAGCCTTCTTGGCGGGCGCCTTCGCGGCCTTCTTGGCGGGCGCCTTCGCGGCCTTCTTGGCAGGCGCCTTCGCGGCCTTCTTGGCGGGCGCCTTCGCGGCCTTCTTGGCAGGTGCGTTTGCGGCCTTCTTCGGGGCCGGCGCGCTCGCGGGCTCGTCGTCGTCGTCGTCGTCGTCGTCGTGGAGGTCGGTGGCGTGCGACTCGCCGAGGACGTGACCGTACTTCGCGAGCGTCTCGCGGATCTTGCCGTCGAGATCGCGGAAGTCGAACGGCTTGTTGAGCCACGCGTCGGCCGCGAAGAGCGGCGACGTCATCTCGTTCAAGTTCTCGCCGATGCCGGTGAGCATGATCACGGCGGTCTTCGCGAAGCGCCCGTCCGACGCGGGGCCCTTCAGGCGCTTGCAGATCTCCCAGCCGCTCATGCCGGGCATCATCACGTCGAGCAGCACGAGGTCGGGCCGCTTCTCTTGCGCGAGCTCCCACGCGAGGTCGCCCTCTCCTGCCTCGACCACCGTGAAGCCGAGGCTCCGCAGGTGTCGTGCGACGAGGCTCAACATCGCGGGCTCGTCCTCGGCGACGAGGGCGAGCGGGTTCGGTGCGTGATCAGCGGCCATGGGCGCGCGATGAGAGTACAGCCGTCGACGTCCGGTCAAGCGTTCGTTGCGACGCGCACGCGCCTTTACGCGTTCCCGGCCCGCGTCTATGAGGCCGCGCATGGCGCGCGGGCTCGCGGCGGTGAGCGGAGCGACGGGCTTCATCGGCTCGGCCGTCGTGCGCCGTCTGCTCGCGGACGGCCGCCCGGTGCGCGCGCTCGTCGAGCCGGGCGCGTCGCGCGAGAACCTGAGCGGCCTCGGCGTGGCCGACGTGGCCGAGGTCGACGTGTGCGACGTCGCCGGGATGACGCGCGCGCTCTCGGGCGCAGACGCGTTCTATCACCTCGCCGCGATCTACAAGGTGTGGCTGCCCGATCCGTCGCTCATCTACCGCGTCAACGTCGAGGGGACGACGACGGCGATGCTCGCGGCGCTCGCCGCCGGCGTGAAGAAGGTCGTGTACACGGCGTCGATCGCCGCGGTCGGCCTGCACGACGACGGGCGCCCGTCCGACGAGACCGTGCCGTTCAACCTCTACGACATCGCGAACGAGTACCTGCTGACGAAGCACCTCAGCGAGCGAATCGCGCTGAGGTTCGCGAGCGCGCTGCCCGTCGTCGTCGTGAACCCGGCCTTCCCGTTCGGCCCCGGCGACGTCGCGCCGACGCCGACGGGGCGCATCCTGCTCGCGCTCTTGAACGGCCAGGTGCCCGGCGCGTCCGCGGGCGGCTTCTGCGCGATCGACGTCGACGACGTCGCGTTCGGCCACGTCGCGGCCGAGGAGAAGGGCCGCGTCGGCGAGCGCTACATCCTCGGCGACCACAACGTCACCTTCCGCGAGTTCTTCGAGGCGGCGGCGAAGGTCGCCGGCGTCAAGGCGCCGACGCTGAACATCCCGAGCGCGATCGCGCGCGGCGTCGCCTTCGGCATGGAGGCGTGGGCCAACGGCGTGAGCCACAAGGAGCCGCGCGCGACCTACAAGGCGATGCAGTACATGCAGCGGAGCGCGTTCTTCGACGT
>DASYCF010000413.1:0-2488 GCA_036500365.1 Byssovorax sp. | reverse complement strand
CGAGCGCGCCGGCGTCCTGCGCGTCGTCGGGGTCGTGCATTGAAGGCGCCCGCGATCGCCGCGCTCGCGCTCGCGTCGAGCCTCCTCGTCGCCGTCGACGCGCGCGCGCAGGCGCAGCACCCTGGCGCGTTCGCGGCCGATCGCTACACGCCCGCGCCGCCCGGTGATCGCTTCGAGACGGTGCAGGGCGCGGGCGTCTCCGGCGAGCAGCTCTTCCGCGCGGCGCTCACGTTCGAGGATCTCGTCGAGCCCCTGATCGTGCGCTCGACGCCGAAGCCCGCGGTCGCCGATCAGCTGCTCCTGCACGCGGCGATCGACGTCGCGCTGTGGGATCGCGTGCTCCTCAGCGCGTCGGTGCCGTTCATCCTCGTCAACGCGACGCACGCGGTCGCGTCGCCGCTCGCGCCGAAGTCGCCGATCTCCGCGACCGACGAGCCCTCGGTCGGCGACGTCGAGATCGGCATGCGCTTCCGCCTCTTCTCGACGGATTCGCGCTCGGTCGAGGCGGCGCTCGGCGGCTCGTTCTGGTCGACGACGGGTCGCGCCGAGGACTTCAGCGGTGACCCGGCGGCGCGCGGCATGCCCTACGCGAGCGTGAGCGGCGAGCTCTCGCACGGGGCGTACGCGGCGGAGATCGGCCCCGTGTTCGAGCGATCGCACGAGTTCGTCGACGCGCACCTCGGCCCGGAGCTCCGCGTCGGCGCCGCCGGCGCGTGGATCCCGGCCGACAAGGGCGCGCTGCAGATCGGGCCCGAGGCGCGCCTCGCCGTCCCGCTCGACGGCGGCACCGCGGTCGCGAAGCCTCACGCCGCGCTCGAGATCGGCGGGTCGGCGCGCCTGCGGCTCGGCGCGTTCGTCGTCGGCGTCGGCGGCGCGGGCGGCGCGCTGCGGGCGCCGGGCACGCCGATCCTCCGCGCGATGGCGACGCTCGGCTACGTGCCGGTCGGGCAGAGCGACGTCGATCACGACGGCATCCCCGACACGATCGACGCGTGCCCGCGCGTGCCAGGCGCCGAGAACCCGGACCCGGAGCAGCACGGCTGCCCCGCCGACCGCGACGGCGACGGCATCCCCGACGCGGAGGACGCGTGCCCCGACGAGCCGGGCATCGTGAGCGAGGATCCGAAGCAGCGCGGCTGCCCCGTGCTCGTCGATCGCGACCACGACGGCATCCCCGATCGCGACGACGCGTGCCCCGATCGGCCCGGGCTCGCGAGCAAGGACAAGCGCAAGAACGGCTGCCCGCCCGATCGAGACGGCGACGGCGTGCCCGACGTCGAGGACGCGTGCCCCGACACGCCCGGCGTCGACGACGCCGATCCGAAGCGGCGCGGCTGCCCGGCCGACGCCGACGGCGACGGCGTGCCCGACGCGGAGGACGCGTGCCCCGGCGTGAAGGGTCGACCGAGCGCCGACGCGACGAAGAACGGGTGCCCGCACGACGTCGAGCTCAAGCCGGCCGAGCTCGAGCTGCTCGCGCCCGTCTTCGACCCGAGGAGCGCGCAGCTCGGCGCGCGCGGGGACGCCGTGCTGCGCGAGGCCGCGCGCGTCTTGATCGCTCACCCGGAGGCAGGAGCCGTCGTCGTCGAGGGCGCGCCCGGGATCGACGCGCGCCGCGCCGTCGTCGTCGCCTCCGCGCTCGCCGCGCACGGCGTGCCGCGCGCGCGCGTCACGGCCGCCACCGTCCCCGAGCTCCGCGCGCTGCGCGTCCGGCTCGTGAAGCCTTGACGCTTCGCTACGCGGGGTGCGCTTCGGCGTATTTCTTGAGGCCGAGCTGCGACTTCTTGAAGAGGCGCCCGAACACGGCGCGGCCGACGGGGTGCACCGCGCGGAGCAAGAGCCGCGGGTCGTAGTGCACGCGCCACACGAACCGCGTGCCTCCGCGCTTCGTCGGCTCGAACTGGAGATCTTCCATCATGGCGTGCACGAGCGGCAGCGTGATCGCGTAGATGCAGAACGTGAGGCGCTTGCCGCGCTCCCAGATGACGAAGCGCTCCTTGACGCTGAGCATCTTGAGCTCGACGACGCGCTCGGAGCCGACGCCGTGCGGCTCGCCGGACGTCCAGTCGACGGACACGAAGTCCTGGAACCACTCCTCTTGGCCCTCGCCCGTCGCGAAGAGATCGAAGATGCGCGCGGGCGGCGCCTCGATCTCGATCTCGTTGAGGATGTGAAACGGCGACGTGTCGGTGAAGCCGACGTCGAGCGAGCGGGCGTCGAACCACATGGGGCCGGAGAGAATCCACCATGCGGCGCGGCCGCAAGGAAAAAGGGTGCGGGCCGCGTGCGACATGTGCCGCCTGAGCGCGCCGTCGCGCGTAGCATGGCGGGATGAAGCGCGCGCTCCTCGGGCTCGGCGTCGTCGGCTTTCTCGCGCTCGCGGGCTGCGGTGGGAGCTCCGATGGGTCGAACCCGGGCGCGGGCGGCGCGGGCTCGGGTGCGGGCGCGGGCTCGGGTTCGGGGGCGGGCTCGGGGGCGGGGGCGGGGG
>DASYCF010000412.1:0-3735 GCA_036500365.1 Byssovorax sp. | reverse complement strand
GTGAAGCCTCCGCCGCAGGTGAAGCCTCCGCCGCAGGTGAAGCCTCCGCCGCAGGTGAAGCCGCCGCCGCAGGTGAAGCCGCCGCCGCAAGTGAAGCCACCGCCGCAAGTGAAGCCGCCGCCGCACGTGAAGCCGCCGCCGCAGGTCTGCTGTCCGCCGCCGCAGGTGAAGCCACCGCCGCAGGTGAAGCCGCCGCAGCCCTGATGGCCGCACGTGGCGCCGGCGCCGCACGACTGTTGAGCGGCGCCGCAGCTCACGTGGCAGCCGACGCTGCAGCTGCTGTTGCTGCAGAAGCTACAGCTCGCGCACGAGAAGCTGCTGCTGCACCCCGAGGAGCAGCTGCTTACGCTGCAGCCAGTCGCGCACGAAGAGCCCTGATGGTGGTGCCCGCAGCTCGATGCCGTCGCGCCGTCGCGGCCTGGCGACGAGTCGGTGAGGCCGGTGCAGCCTCCCGAAGCGGCCGCCGCCACGCCCAAGGCGCCGAGGACGATGAGCGAGCGGAGAATTGCGTCGAGTTCCTTTTGCACATGCTGGCTCCCTGCCGCGCACGCTTGGTCTGCGTGCCTTGACCCCCGCGCGCCCGTTCCGGCTGCGCGTTCGTTGGGGTCGGTTCGCACGCGACGTGCCAGCATGTCACCCCGTCTGCGGCTTGTTTTCTCGCGAAATATGGCGCTGTGGAGAGCTCGCGTCGCCCGGAAGCCCGACACCTGTACGTCTTCGCGACAAGCCGGACGGCACGCGCTCGTGCGGCTGCGTCAAGCTGCCAGCAAGCGCAGCGCGCCCGGCGCGGGGCGCACACGGAGCTCTTGACCGAAGTACAGATCGATGCCGTCGCCCTCGATGCCGTCGCCGAACGCGACGCCCCCTTCGTTCATCTCCGACGCGACGACGAGCGCGCCGTCGTGCTCGATGCAGCCCTGCGTGATCGAGCGCGTCGTCGCCACGCTCGGGAACGCCTCGCGCACGAAGAACGCGAGCTCGCGCGCGGCCGGCGCCGGCAGCGCGATCGGCTCCTTGCGATCGGCGGCGATCGACCGCGCCCACCCCGTCGCGCCCGTGCCCGTCGCGACGACGACGCCCGACGACGACTGCCGCTCGCGCGCGCCGCCGAACGCGAGGACGTAGCGCGCGGACTGGTGGCTCCTGTGGCCGATGAACACCTCGTTCAGCGCGAGGAGGCGCTGCCCGTCGCCGGCGATCGCCTCGACCATCGTGCGCGACTCGACCTTCGCGCGGGGCGACGTCGCCGCCTCGAGGAGATCGGCCGCGCGCTTCGGCTCGTGGCGCGCGAGCACGCCGTCGAACATGGCGCGCGACGGGTTCACGCCGACGACGATCTGACCGTCGAGGTACTTCGCGACGTTCGCGACGAGCCCGTCTTGACCGACCGCGACGACGACGTCCTCGGGCTCGAAGAGGAAGCGATCGAGATCGTCGCGGCCGACGAGCGCGCGCCGCCACCGCAGCGGCACGGCGGCGAGCACGTCGGTCAGCGCGGCGCGGACGACGCGGTGCCGCTCCTCGAGCTCCTCGATCTCGCGGCCGCGCGACGCGAGGAAGAAGGCGGCCTGCGCGCGCGTGCCGTGTCGCCGCAGGAGCTCCTCGAGCTCCGTCGCGCGGCTCACGACGACCGCGCGCGGAGGCAGGCCGTGCGCGCCCGCGGTCACGCGCCGCTCGAGCGCTCGGCGCCCGCCTCGAGCGACGCCGCGCCCGCCCGCGCGAGGCGGCCGAGCATCGGCCCGATCGCCTCCTGCCCGAGCGAGAGGTGCTCGATCGTGTGGAGGTTCGACGCGAGCTCGCGCGCGGCGAGGCCGTACAGCGCCGACTCGGGGAGGTCCCGGTAGATCGCCATGCGATCGCGCTCGGCGCCCACGTTCGCGTCCTCGACGAGGTGGATCCGCGCGGCCTCCGCCTCGGCAGCGACGCGCACCGCGGCCGCGCTCGCCTCGACGTCGATGCGCCTCGCCTCGGCGCCCTCGGTGGCGCGGCGGCGCGCGTTCGCGCCCTCCTGCTCGATGAGCTGCTCCTCGCGGCGCGAGAGCTCGATGCGGCTCGTGAGCTCGTTCTCCTGGATGGCGCGCTCCTTCTCGACGGCGAGCGCGCGGCGCGAGAACGTCGCCTCGTCGGCCTGCTCCTGGATCTTCTCGCGCGCGGGCATCTGCAGCGCCTTCTCCATCTCGGGCGTGGGCTTCACGCTCGAGATGCGCGTCGCGACGATCTCGAGGCCGAGCGCGGCGACGCTCGCGTCCCCGACGAGGCCCGCGTGCACGACGTCGCGCAGGCCGTCGCCCGCGTCGAGCGCGGCGCGCAAGGGCGCGCGCCCGATCTCGGCGCCCGCGAGCTCCTCCGCGAGGGCGGTGATCGCGAGCGTGATCTTCTCGAGGGGCTGCCTCCTGTGGAGGCCGGTGCGCGTGTCGACGGCGAAGTCGACGCGCTCGGCGGTGACGTCGGGCGAGGCGACGCGGTACGTGACGACGCCCTGCACCGTGACCGCCTGGAAGTCGGACGAACGCCCGTGGAACAGGAGCGGGATCTCGCGATCGTCGAGCGGCACCTCGGCGAGGCTCGCGCCGAGCGGCGTGAACCAGAACGAGAGGCCGCGCCCCGAGCGCCGGAGACGACCCGCCTTCCAGTAAAGGAGCTGCGCGCTGGGCTCGCCGCGCACGTGACGAACGAACATGAACGACGTGATGGATGCCATGACGATCCTCCTTGGGGAGACTTGTGGGTGGCGCCGCGACCGCGCTCACACGGCCGAGCGCCGCACGAAGCGATAGAGCTCCGCGGGCCTGTGCGTCGTCGCCTGCTCGCGCTCGCCGGTCGCCTCGAGCAGGCCGCCGGCGAGCATGCGGCGGCGGAACGAGTCCTTGTTCAGCTCCTCGCCGCGGACGACCTCGTGCACGTCTTGCAGATCGCGCAGCGTGAACGAGCGGGGCAGGAGCTGGAAGCCGACGGGCGTGTAGTCGAGCTTGCCGCGGAGGCGCTTCACCGCCGCGCCGATGACGTCGGCGTGATCGAAGGCGAGCGCCAGCCGCGCGCCGGACTGCGCCGCGACCTCGACCGGGCCGCCCGTCTCGCCCGCCCACGGGACGACGACGTCGGCGACGACGCGATCGGGATCGGGCTCTTCCTCCGGCGGGCGCGCGAGCAGCCGCGCGTCGACGAGGGCGTAGTGCGCGACGCTCACGACGCGCGTGCGCGGATCGCGGCCCGGCGCGCCGAACGTGTACAGCTGCTCGACGAACACGCCGTCGAGCCCGGCCTTGTCGCGGAGGACGCGCGTGGCGGCTCCGTCGATCGACTCCGTCATGCCGACGAAGCCGCCGGGCAGCGCGTAGGCGCCGCGGTGAGGGTGCGCCGCGCGCCGCAGCAAGAGCACGCGGAGCGCGCGCGCCTCGACCGTGAGCACGACCACGTCGACGGCGAGCGACGGCCGCTCGAACGCGGTGACGTCGTACGCGGCGAGGAACGCCGCCTCGTCCTCCGCCGCGGGAGGCGCCCCCGCGGCGCTGCTCGAATTTCGCTTCCTCATAGATGCATCGTATATATATGCACGATGCATCTATTAACAAGATCCTAGCCGAACAAGCCGAGCTGTGGGCTCGGATCCGCCGAGCGCGCGTCGCCGTGGCACGCCGTGACGAAGCCGCAGCCGAGCTCCGCGCACCGGGCGGCGGGCACCGGCTCGAACCGATCCTCGTACCGCGCCGCCGCGAGCCGCGCGGCGAGGGCGCC
>DASYCF010000411.1:0-1987 GCA_036500365.1 Byssovorax sp. | reverse complement strand
CGCCCGAGGTGCGGTTCATGAAGGGCTGCTGCCAGAGGTACAGCGAGTAGCTGAGCGTGCCGACGAACGCGAGCGGCCGCCACTCGAGCACGCGCCCCGCGAGCGTGTCCGGCATCACGACGACGCGGTGGACGAGCGCGAAGATCGCGAGGTTCTGGATCGACTCGCCGACGAGCCAGAAGACCCGCGCGTGGTCGGCGAAGTGGTTCACGACGAACGCGGCCGGCACGACGAGCCAGAGCGCCCGGGAGCGGAGCCAGCGCATGTAGCGCGGGTTCGCCTCGAGCGTCGCGCGCGTCATCGCGAGGAGGCAGCCCGTCGCGATCGCGTCCATCACGGTGGGGAAAGCCTCGCCGATGTACGTGTCGTGCCCGGGCCAGAGCGTGTGCCAGCCGAGGCGCGCGAGCGGCGCGGCGAAGAGCGCACCCACGACGACGCGGCGGGCGCGCGACGCGCCGAGGAGCAACATCGTCGCCGGCCACAGCAGGTAAAACTGCTCCTCGACCGACAGCGACCAAAGGTGGCCGACGAGCCACGCGCGGTTCGGGTGGAAGTTCGTCATGTACGTCGCCGCGCAGGCGAGATCCGCCGGCGACACCGACGCGAGCGAGAGCAGCGAGAGCGCGCCGACGACGGCGAGGTACACGTAGAACGCGGGGAAGATGCGGCAGGTGCGCCGCACGTAGAAGCCCTTGAGGTCGAGCGTGCCCGTCCGCTCGCGCTCCTGGAGGAGCAGCGTCGTGATGAGGAAGCCCGAGAGCACGAAGAACACGCGCACGCCGAGGTGCGCGACGTCGCCGACGAGCGAAAGATCGAAGTGGACCGACCGCGGCTCGCCGGATCCGAGGACGAGCGCGCGGGTGCCGTTCGCGTGGCCGATCAGCACCATCCCGATGGAGAGCGCGCGGAGGCCGTCGAGGCAGGGGATGCGCTTCATGAGCCAGGGTCGGAGCTCGGGAGGCGCGCCGTGCGCCGGGCCCGTTCTCTCGTCAAGCTGGTGCTTCGCGCGGGCCGCGCCACCGGGGCTTCGCGTCGACCCGGGGACGTACCTGCGCGTAAGGGCGTCTTCGCGTCGCGACCTGAAGCGCGAGGGCAGCGGCGCGTCCCGGGCCCGACCCGGCCAGGGTTTTCGGGCTCGGGCCGACCCTGCCGCTCACGGTGACGAATTTCGGGCTGCTTGGAGTAGCATGCCCGCGCTCCGCGCCCCGAGGCGCGCGCGACGAGGAACCACAGCCCATGTCGACGGATATCGTTCGAGGCGAGCTCGAGCGCCTCTTCTCACTCGATGAGCTCCTCAGCCTCTCGCAGGATCTGCTCGGCCTCGCCCCCGGCGACGTCGGCGGCGCCGCGTCGAAGGCGTCGTTCGCGCGCGCGCTGACGGATCGTTGCGCCGAGATCGAGGCCGTCGAGGCGCTCGTCGACGCGGTCGTCGCGTCGCGCAGCGAGGTCGACCCGCGCGTGAAGGAGCTCGCCCAGAAGGGCGTCGCACGCGCCGAGGAGCTCAAGCCGGGCGACGCGTTCGGCTCCTTCACGATCACGAAGAAGCTCGGCGAGGGTCCGCGCGCGATCGTCTACCTCGCGACCAAGGAGGGCGCCCCCCGCGTCCTCAAGGTGCTGCGGCACGAGGCCGCCCGCGACGCGCGCGCCCGCTCGCGGTTCCTCACGCGCGTCCGCCTCGCCGCGAAGGTCTCGCACGAGAGCCTGCCGACCGAGGTGACGGCCGGCGTGGTCGACGGCCGCGCGTACGTCGCGTACGCGCCGATCGAGGGGCAGCCGCTCAGCCTGCGCATCGCGCGCACGGGCCCGCTGCACCTCAACGAGGCGCGCGCCATCGTGAAGGGCGTCCTCGGCGCGCTCGCGGCCTTGCACGGCCAGCGGCTCTCGCACGGCGGCGTGAAGCTCGAGAACGTGCTCGTCGCGCGCGGCGAGGGCGGCGCGGCGAAGGCCGTGCTCGTCGACGCGGGCTCCGATCGGCTGCTCGCCGGCG
>DASYCF010000410.1:0-15022 GCA_036500365.1 Byssovorax sp. | reverse complement strand
CGCCGAGGCGCACACGCTCGGCGTCGTGCACCGCGACATCAAGCCGTCGAACATCGTCGTCGTGCAGCGCGGCGCCGAGCGCGTCGCGAAGGTCGTCGACTTCGGCGTGTCGAAGATGAAGGGCCTCGCCGGCACGCAGATGCAGGCGCTCACGGCCGACGGCGATCTCACCGGCTCGCCGCTCTACATGCCGCCCGAGCAGCTCCGCACGAAGGAGGTCGACGGGCGCGCCGACGTGTGGTCGCTCGGCGCGTCGCTCTACGAGCTCGTGACCGGCGCTCGCCCGTTCCAGGCCGACAACATGATGGTCGAGTGCAACCGGATCTTGATGGAGCAGCCGCGGCCGCCGTCGCAGGCCCGGGCCGGCGTGCCGCAGGCGCTCGACGCCGTGGTGCTCCGCTGCCTCGAGAAGGATCCGGCGCGCCGCTTCGCGACGGGGACGGAGCTCGCCGCCGCGCTCGAGCCCTTCGCCGCGAAGCCGAAGAGCGGCGGCGCCGGCGGTCGCGCCGTGGTCGCCGTGGCGGTCGTCGCGCTCGCCATCGCCGGCGCCGCCGTCGCGTGGCGCGCTCGACCGGTGATGTCGAGCGTCGTCGACGCGCCGCCCTCGGCCGACGCGTCTGCGCCGTCCGCGTCGGCGTCCGACGCGCCGTGAGCGCGCGCGCGAAATCGTCCCCCCCCGCCCACGAAATGCGCGCGTCGCGTGTCACGAACCTGACGCACGATGCGACCTGTCCTCGTGAAGCGCATCGTCACCGTCGCCGTCGCGTTCCTCGCGACGTCCGGCGCGCTCGGCGTCGCGGACGTCGCGGACGCCGATCCCGACCTCCCGCGGCCGGTCGCGAAGGCGCGCGTCGAGGCGCCGACGGCCGAGCGTTACCCCTGGCTCGCCGACGCCGCGGTCGCGTCCACGTCGAGCGGCGAGGGCCTCGCGTCGCGCTTCGCCGCGCCCGCCGGGTTCGATCGCGTCGAGGTCGCGCCGCGCTCGTTCGGGGCGTGGCTCCGCGGCCTGCCGCTCGCGCCGCGCGGCACCGGCGTCCTCAGCTTCCGCGGCGATCCGGTGCTGGCCGGCGACCACGACAACCTCGCCGCCGTCGTCGCGATCGACGCGGGCACGCGCGACCTCATGCAGTGCGCCGACTCGGTGATCCGCATGCACGCCGAGTGGCGCTGGAGCGAGGGCGCGCGCGACCAGAGCTACCGCGCGCTGTCGGGCGCCGACATCCCGTTCCAGCGCTACCTCGCGGGGATGCGGCCGAGCGTCGAGCACAACACGCTCGCGTGGCACCGCGGCGTCGCGCTCAGGGACGACCACGCCGGCTTCCGGCGCTACCTCGACGACGTGTTCAACTGGGCCAACACGATCTCGCTCTCGGCCGAGGCGAAGCCGGTGCCGCGCGCCGAGCTTCGCCCGGGCGACTTCTTCGTCATGCCCGGCGGCCCGGGCCACGCCGTGCTCGTCCTCGACGTCGCGAAGGCCGGGAACAAGACCGCGCTCTTGCTCGGCCAGGGCTTCATGCCGGCGCAGGGCTTCTACGTGGTGCGGCCGTCGCGGGCGAGCGCGTGGTTCGTCGTCGAGCCGAACGACCTGTTCGTCGACACGCCGTTCTGGCGTCCGTTCCCGTGGAGCACGCTGCGTCGATTCGGCTGACGCCCGGATCGGCTCCGGAGCCGGCGTGGTAGAAGGCGCGCATGACCACCTCGACGCTCGCCTCGAGCGAGCGGGCAGGGCGCACCGAACGCCGCGCGCCGCACGCCGACCTGCTCGACGAGCTCAACGCCGACAAGCCCGCGCTCGCGCGCCTGCGCCACGACGAGACCATCTCGTTCGGCCCGTCGATGAAGGTCGAGCGCTTCGTCATGGGCAACGGCCTCAAGGTGCTCGTCCTCGAGGATCACGGCGCGCCCGTCGCTTCGCTGCACACGTGGTTCGCGGTCGGCTCGCGGCACGAGCACGACGGCAAGACGGGCATCTCGCACCTCTTCGAGCACCTCATGTTCGGCGAGACCGAGGACATGGCGCACGGCGCGTTCGACCGCACGCTCGAGGAGGCCGGCGCGGAGACCAACGCGGCCACGTTCCTCGACTGGACGATGTACCACATCAACCTGCCGATCGACGCGCTCGAGCTCGCGATGAAGCTCGAGGCCGAGCGCATCTCGCACCTCGTCCTCCGCGACAAGCAGGTCGCGAGCGAGAAGGAGGTCGTCGCGAACGAGCGCCGCCAGCGCGTCGACGACGACATCGACGGCGCGGTGAGCGAGCTCCTCTACAAGGAGGCGTTCGTCGAGCACGGCTACCGCTGGCCGACCATCGGGTGGATGCGCGACATCCAGGGCTTCACGCCCGCGGACTGCGTCGCGTTCTACAAGACGTACTACGCGCCCAACAACGCGGCGCTCGTGGTCGTCGGCGACGTGGATCCGAAGCGCGTGCTCGCGCTCGCGCAGCGCTTCTACGGGCACCTCCCGGCGAGCGTGATCCCGGTCGAGGAGGTGCGCCCCGAGCCGCCGCAGATCGCCGAGCGCCGCGTCTCGGTCGAGAAGCCGACGGCGACGCACAAGCTCGCCATCGGCTACAAATCGCCCGCGCTCGGCGACTTCGATCACGCGCCGCTCGTGCTCTTGAACGAGATCCTCTTCGGCGGCCGCTCGTCGCGCGTCCACCGCGCGCTCGTGCAGGAGAAGGAGATCGCGACGGACGTGCGCGGCTGGATCGGCTCGTTCCGCGACCCGTCGCTCTGGGACATCTCGCTCTCGGCGCGCGGCGACGTGACCGCGGGCGCGCTCAACGAAGCGCTCGACGCCGTGCTCGACGAGGTGAAGCGCGAGGCCGTGACCGAGGGCGAGCTCGAGCGGGCGAAGGCGCGCCTCGAGCTCGGCACCGTGCAAGGGCTCGAGACCGCGGCCGGCAAGGCCGAGCAGATCGGCTTCTACGAGACCGTCCTCGGCGAGCCGAACGCGCTCTTCTCGAAGCTCGCGCAGTACAGGCGCGTGACGCGGGGCGACCTCCTGCGCGTCGCGCGCCGCTACCTCGTCGTCACGGCGCGCACCGTGGTCGAGGTCGCGCCCGACGGATCGACGGACGAGGACGACGACGTGACCGACGACGGCGGACACCGCGACGAGGAGACGGGCTCGTGAGCGCGCCCGTGTTCGTCGAGCCGAGCGACGCGCTGCCGCTCGTGACCGTGCTCGTGGCCTTCCGCTCGGGCAGCACACACGACGCCATCGGCAAGGAGGGCGTCGCGCGCCTCACCGCGCGCATGCTCCGGCGCGGCGGCGGCGGCCGCACGGCGCGCGACATCGAGGAGACGTTCGACGCGCTCGGCGGCGAGTTCGGCGCGGACTGCTCCGCGTCGGCGACGAGCGTGCACTTCGAGGTCATCCGCCGGAACGTCGACGCGTTCGTCGACCTCGTCGCGTCGCTCCTCGCGAAGCCCGCGTTCGACGTCGAGGAGCTCGAGCGCCTGAAGCGCGAGGCCGCGGCCGAGATCGTCGAGGCGCGCGACAGCGATCGGTCCCTCGTCGGCCGCGCGTTCCGGCGCACGTTCTTCGCCGGACACCCGTACGGGCGCCGCGTCGCGGGGACGCTCGCCTCGATCGCGTCGATCACGCGCGACGACGTCGCGGCGCACGCGGCGCGGCACTACACGCGCAGCAACGCCGTGGTCGCCGTGTCGGGCGACGTGACGCGCGCCGAGGGCGACGCGATCGCCGCGCGGCTCCTCGCCGGGCTTCCCGAGGGCGAGGCGCTGGCCGACCCCGCGCCCGAGCCCGAGGGCAAGCGCGGTCGACACCTCGTCCTCGTCGACAAGCCCGATCGCACGCAGACGCAGCTCGTCGTCGGCGGGCTCGGCACGCACGCCCACGATCCCGATCACGTGGCGCTGCTCGTCGCGAACATCGCGTTCGGCGGGACGTTCACGTCGCGCCTGATGCAAGAGGTCCGGGTGAAGCGCGGCTGGTCGTACGGCGCGTACGCGCGCGCCGGGTTCGATCGGCGGCGCGACGCCTTCACGATGAGCGCGGCGCCCGCCGCGGCCGACGCCGCCGCGTGCCTCGCCCTCGAGCTCGAGCTCCTGCACGCGTTTCGCAAGGACGGCGTCACGAAGGACGAGCTCGACTTCGTGAAGCGCTACGTCGTCCGCTCGCACGCGTTCGAGGTCGACACGGCGAGGAAGCGCGTGCATCAGCCGCTCGAGGCCGAGCTCTTCGGCCTGCCCGCGGGCTACCACGCGCGCTACCTCGAGCACGTCGAGGCCGTCACCGTCGAGAGCGCGAACGCCGCCGTCGCCAAGCGCGTGCCCGAGGCCGACCTCGTGATCGCGCTCGTGTGCACGCGAGCCGAGCTCGGCGACGCCCTGGAGAAGGCGGTCCCCGACCTCGACTCGGTGACGGTGCTGCCGGTCGACTTCGAGTAGCTACGCCCGCCGACGGCGGCGCGCCGCGATCAGCGCGAGCGCGGCGGCGATCGACAGCGCGATCGGCGACGCGGGCGACGGCTCCGCGACGCGGCAGCCGCAGCCTCCGCCGGAGTCCGACGCGCCGCTCGCGTCGTCGCCGGGCGCCTTGAGCGTGAGCTTGACCGTGATCGTGATCGGCGAGCCGCTCGTCCCGGGGCGCGGCGTCAGCGTGACGGTCGCGTCCTGCTCGCCGGCGCCGAGGCCGGTCACGCTCGGCGTGAGCGTGAGCACGGCGGCGTCGGTGCCGGCCGTCTGGTTCGCGGACGCGGTGACGGTGAGCCACGTCGCGCTGGACGTTGCGTCGAACTCGGCGACGCTGCCGTACGGGTCCGTGTCGGTGACGTTCGCCGTCTTCGCGGCGGGCGCCGGGTCGCCGAGGTTGGCCGAGAACGTGACCGAGGTCGGCGCCGCGTCGAGCGCGCCGGGGCCGAAGTCGATCGACCACGCGCCGCGCCCGTGCGTCGCCGCGACGAGCCGCCGCTTCTGCTCGTGGAAGCGCACGGCGAACGCGGGCGCGTTCGGCAGCGTGTCGTCGCCGAGCGCAGCCCAGGTCTTGCCGGAGTCGTTCGTCACGAGGACGCCGACGTCGGTCCCGGCGTAGAGCAGGCCGCGCGCGACAGGGTGCTGCACGAGCGCGTCGACCGGCGCGTCGACGAGGGGATCGGCGAGCGTGTACGTCGTGCCGCCGTCGGTCGACGAGAACACGTGCCCGTCCTGCCCCGGCGTCGCGGCGTCGAAGCCCGAGTAGGCGATGAAGATGCGCTTGTCGTCGCGCGGATCGATCGTGATGTCGCTCACCCAGCGGGCCGGCAGCGTCGCGTTCGAGATCACGCGCCACGTCTGGCCGCCGTCGGTCGTCGCCTGGACCACGCCGGCGGCGCTGCCCGTGTAGATCGTCTTCGGCGTGCCCTTGCCGACGGCGATCGCGGTGATGGTGTCGTCCTGCGAGCCGGCGCCGTTGCAGCCGACCGCGTTCGTGCCCGCCGTGAGATCGGGGCTGATCGGCGCCCAGGTCAGGCCCGTGTCGGTCGATTGGTAGAGGCGGAAGGTGCCGATGTAGAACGTGCCCGCCGTCACGGGGTCGCCGATGAGCGGCGTGATGAACCCGGAGCGATCGCCGCAGCCGGGGAGCTGGCCCGGGCTGCACTCGGTGGCGAACGGCTCCGTCGGCGTCGAGCCGAACTTGTCCGTCGTGCGGAAGATCGTGCCGTCGGAGTCGGTCGTGAGCACGTTGTTCGAGTCGCCGATGTTCACGGCGCAGTAGCCGCCGTCGCCCGAGGCGAGGCCGCGCCACAGCGGGTCACCCGAGCGCATGCTCGAGCCGTTGTCTTGCGCGCCGCCGTACACGGTCTCGGGGTCGTTCGGATCCAGGCAGATCTCGTACAGCTGGATGGTGCCGACCCCGTTGTTGATGCGCGCCCACGAGGTGCCGCCGTCGTGCGTGACCGAGATGCCGCCGTCGGTCACCGCGTAGAACGTGAGCGGGTTGCCGGGCTCGATCGCGAGCGCGTGCACGTCGGGGTGGACGTTGCCGAGGAACCACGTCGCGTCGTTGTTGCCGCAGTCCTCGTGGAACGCCGACACGTTGATCCACGTCGGCGTCGGGTCGAGGGCGTTCGTCGTCTTCCAAACGCCGCAGAGGCTGCCGCCGAGCCACACCGTCGCCGGGTCGGTGGGGTCGACGATGACCGAGTCGTCCCAGTAGCACTGCTCCTCGCAGTAGCCGGGCGTGCCGACCGTCTTCGTGAACGTCGCGCCGCCGTCCTGCGACACGTACAGCGTGCCGCCGCTCTCGCCGACGCCCGCGTAGACGACCTGCGAGTTCGTCGGCGCCATCGCGAGCTCGATGCCGATCTCGGACGAGTTCGCGGGCAGGCCGGCCGCGTTGTTCCACGACTGCCCGCCGTCGACCGAGCGCTTCACGCCGCTCTTGAAGTCGACGACCATCATGTGGAGCGGCGTCTGCGTGAAGTCGATCTCGAGGTCGGTGATCTGGCCGTCGAGCAGCTTGTCCCAGGTCTGACCGTGATCGCGCGAGTGGAAGACGCCCTGGTTCGGCGACGACTCGTAGACGTTGGTGCAGCCTTGGCCGCGGCCGGCGGTGCCGAAGATCGTCCCCGCGTAAAGATCGCCCGTCGTCGGGTCGACCAGCAGGCGCGGGATGGTCACGCCCGTGAACGTGCTCGCGCCGACCGTCGTCCACGAGCCGCCGCCGTCGTCCGAGCGCAGCAGGCCCGCGCCGTAGAAGCCGGCGAAGAGCGCGTCCTCGCCCGTGCCGGCGTAGATCGTCTGCGGGTTCGTGGGGTCGACGGCGATCGAGCCGATCGCGAGCGACGCCTGCTGATCGCCGAGCGCGCTCCACGTGGCGCCGCCGTCGGTCGACTTCCACACGCCGCCGGCCGAGTAGCCGACGTAGAGCACCTGCGGGTTCGTCGGGTCGATGACGAGCGACGACGCGCGGCCCGCCTCGGGGCCCATGTTCGGCGTCTCGAACTGGGCCATCGTCGTGTCGACGCTCGACGGGCCGAGGAAGCTCCAGCTGAAGCCGTCCGGGCTCGTCGGCGGGCCGGGCACGCCGGGGCCGCCGGGCGGACCGGGCACCCGCGCAGCGCCGCGGCCGATGTGCGGGAGCGCGGCAAAATGCGCGCGCGCGCGGAGCAGCGCGCCCGCCGGGATCTCGGGGGCCGGCGACGAGCGCTGCGTGTGCCACCAGTTGAAGCGGGCTTGCTCGCGCCGCGCCTCGTCCTCGGAGCGATCCTGGGGCTCGATGGCGCGCGCCGGCGCGGCGACTGCGGTCGCGAAGGCCAGGGTGGACGACGCGAGCAAGAGCGCGCGCGCGCGAAGAGAAAATACGCGAAGAAGGTCGTTCATGGGCTCCCGGACGCGGCGCACGTGAGCCGCGTGAAGTAGAGGTCGTGCTCGCCGTTGCGCTGGTCGAGGAAGAGGATGCCGACGTCGCCGTTCGGGCCGAACGCAGCGACGGGTGAGAGGCTGTCGCCGGACGCGTGCGTGAGGCGCACCTCGTCCGTGAGCGGATCGAGATCGGTCGTCACGGTCCGCGTGTAGAGCTCGTAGCCGTCACCCACGCGATCGTCGGCGTACACGAAGAGGACGCGATCGCCCAGGGGGAGCATCGAAGGGAAGCGGGAATGCGCGTTTCCAGGCGACGAGATCGCGCGCGCCGGGGCGAGGATGTGCCCCTGCTCGTCGACGGCGGCCGCGTAGATCGCCGCCGGCTGCGCGGTCTCGTCGTACCAGGCGACGACGTAGCGGTCGGTGCTCCACGTGATCGTCGGGTACACGGCGTGCGTCGTCCCGTCGGTGAGCGCGACGACGGGCGCCGTCGCCGCCGTGAGGTCGCGCGGGATGGCCTGGAACGAGACGATCGGCGGCGCGCCCGTGGGCTCGTGCGACCAGGCGAAGCCGAGCGTCGACAGGCCGGACGCGATCTCGGGCGACTCGTCCGCGAAGCCGCTGCCCGTGGAGGCGCCGGTGAGCGCGACGTTGCCGCCGATCGGCGTACCCGCGCCGTCGAGCCGCTGCGCGAGCACGGCGAACGCGCCGCTGCGATCGTCTTGCCACGCCACGACGAACTCGGTGCCCGTCCACGCGAGCGACGGGTTGACCGAGTAGCCGGAGGCCGCGCTCAGCTGCACGTCGCCGGGCGCGATCTTCGCGCCGTTCGGCTGGAGGCCGGCGAAGAAGATGTCGTAGCTGCCGCTGCGCGGGTCCGACCAGGCGACGCCGAAGCGATCGCCGGCCCACACGACGGGCCCGCCGCTCGCGCCGTTCGCGTTGAGGACGAGCGGCGTCTCGCCGGGCGGCACGGACGCGCCCGACGGCGTGAGGAGCTGCGAGAAGATCTGGAAGTCGCCGCCCGTCGAGCCCCAGTAGACGGCCGCGTAGTTGCCGCCGCCGAACGCGAGGCCGCCCGGCGACGCGGGCGCGATGTCGCCCGAGATGCGCACGACGGCGGGGTCCGACTGCACGAAGAGCGCGCCGTCGTCGACGACGCCGTTGCAGTCGTTGTCGACGCCGTCGCACACCTCGATCGCGCCCGGGTGCACGCTCGCGTTCGCGTCGTCGCAGTCGGTCCCGCACGAGCCCGGGTCGCCCGCGACGTGACCGGGCAGCGGCGCGTACGAGCCGTCGCCGTCGGCGTCGGGCGTGACGTGCGGGTGCGCGCAGGCGCCGGTCGACGGGTCGCACACGTCGTTCGTGCACGGGTCGTGATCGTCGCAGTCGACCTTCGAAAGCACGACGCACTCGCCCGGCGCGTCGAGCGTCGGCGGGCCGGCGTTCGCGTCGCCGTTCGCCTTGCACGCGAGCGTCTGGCAGCGGTCGCCGAAGCCCGGGCAATCCGACACGACGCTGCACGGAGGTAGGGCGGGCCCGATCTCGAGCTCCGATCGCGACCCGCACGCGGCCACCGCGACCGCCGTGAACGCCGCGCACGACGCGAGCGCGAGCGCGCGCGCCGCGAGGGTCACAGGCACCCGCCGAAGCCCTGCACGTCGATCGGGTCGCAGACGAGGCCGTCGGTGCAGCCGTCGGCGCCGGTCAGCGGGCAGAGCCTCACGCACTGGTTGCCCGAGCCCGTCACGACGCACACGAAGCCGCCCGCGCAGTCCTGCGCCGAGACGCACGACGCGCCCTGTCGGCCGTGGCCCGCGCGCGCGCAGAACGTCACGTAGGTCTCTTGTCCGCAGGGCGTCATCGGGTAGTCGACCGCGATGTAGCAGCCGAAGCCCGGGCCGCACGCGCTCGAGTCGCTCGCGTACGCGTCGCACTGAAAATCGGTGAGCGGCGGGCCCGCGTCGGGGCAGCCGGGGTCGTGGTAGTCCTCGAACGCGTCGGCGCTCGCGTCGGGCTCGGCCGCGGCGCCCGTGCTGGTCGCGAACTTCGACGGCGGGCCGCCGCCCGTCCCCGCCGACGTGGTCGAGTCGATGCTCGGCGCGCAGCCGCCAGCCGACGCGAGCGCGGCGGCGAGCGCGACGAGCGAGAGGCCGATCGCCGCCGCGAGCCGCGCGTCTTTGCGGCCCGGTCGCCGGTCGTCGGTGCGGCGCGTTCGCATGCCCCAGGGTAGGCCACCGAGGCGGGCGGGGAAAGGCGGGCGAGGACGCGGACACGACGCCCGCGTGGCGGCGACGATTCGGCGCTCCCGCCCGTCGCCGCGTGGGAGCTCGCACGCCGCGCGGCGGTTCGTGTCGATCTGATGCTGTGTCGCGAGCGGGATTTCGGCGACTTCCGTGCTGACGTCGAGGACATGCAGGCGTCGCATACGCACCGCCTCGACGACTTGGTCGACGGTGTCCCCCACGCGAACCCACTCAAGGCGTCGTTGAAGGAGTTCGTGAAGCTCGAGGCCTGTGCGACGACGTTCCGCTATGGGACGCCCGGCGGCAGGGATTCCCGCGGCGATGAGCGTCGAGGATGCGGATGCCGTGGTCGTGAAGCCGCGCGCTGCGATGGCCATGGCGGTGAAGGGCTTCGACGCGGACCTCGAGGCGACGCCTCCGTTCGTGCGTCGGAGCGCGCCGCTTCGATAGCGTTCGCCGCGGATTCAGTTCGTCGATCCGCTACGAGCGCGCCTTCGCGAGCGGATCGCTGCGGCGAGGAGCAGGCCGAGCGCGGCGAGGATCGGCGTGTGGGGCGCGTCGTCGTCGCCCACGTGGCAGCCGCAGCCGCCGCTCGAGCCGGCGTCGTCGACGGGCTGGGTCCCGGCGTCGGCGCAGCCGGTGCACATGCCGTAGGCGTCGCCCGTCGCGTCGCACACCTGGACGCCCTGCGAGCCGCCGGCGCACGCGCACGCGACCTGCTGGCCGGGGACGCACGCCATGCCGCTCGAGCTCGTGGAGCCGCCCTGACCCGAGGCGCCGGCGCCGGTGGTGGAAGGGCCGCTGGTCGAGCCGCCCGTGGCGCCCGTCGAGGTCGTCGTGCCCGTCGCACCGGTCGTCGAGCCTCCGCCGCCACCCGTGCCGGTGGACGGAGGAGGCGTGTAGAGCTCGCACGTGTCGAGGAACATGACGGACTCGTTCGCTCCGCCTGCCGCGAGCACGTCGCCGTTCGTGAGCCCGACGAGCGCGAACTCGTATCGTCCCGTCGCGAGCGACCCGGCGTCGCTCCAGCTGCCCGACGTCGGGTCGAAGAGTGCTGATGCGGTGATGCTCCCGCCTTGATCCGAGCCGCCGGCGACCAGCACCGTGCCGTCGCGCAGCCGGACCGCGCCGTGATCTTGCCGGTGCTCGGGCATCACCGGGGTCTCCGTCCACGTGCCCGCGGTGGGGTCGAAGACCTCGGCGCTCGCGAGATAGCTCGCAGGTGACGAGCCGCCGGCGTAGCCGCCCGCCGAGAGGACAGTCCCGTCCTGCAATGTCGTCATCGTGAACGACAGGCGCGGATCGTTCATCGGATTCGCGGCGGCCCAGGTGCCCGCCGCGGGGTCGTACAGCGCAGCGTCCGTGACAGGCGTGTTGGGGTTCATCTGACCGCCGCCGGCGACGAGCACCCGCCCGTCCGACAGGAGCGCGGCGGCATGGCTGACGCGCCCGGACGGCATGTCGCCGGTGACGGCCCAGATCTGGCTGACTGGATTGTAGAGCTCCGCGGACGTCTCGCCCGAAGTGCCTGCCAGGTTGAGGCCGCCGGCGACCAGCACCTTCCCGTTCTGTAACAGGGTGGCAGTGTGGAGCAGTCGCACGTCGTGCGTTTGACCAACTGCCGTCCACCCGCCGCTGGTCGGATCGTAGATGTCCGCGCCCATGCGAACGTCCGGATCATTCGTGTTGCCGTCACCTCCAACGACGAGCGCCGTTCCATCGGAGAGGGCGGTCTCGCTGTGTTCGCCGCGGGCGACCGGCATGCTCCCCGTCGTGGCCCAAGTCCCCGACGCGGCGTCGTAGAGCTCGGCGGACGCGGTGTATTGCGGGTTTTGATTCGCCACGGCGCCGCCCGACACGAGCAACTGGCCGTTCATCAGCAGCGCGCCGGCGTGCTGGCTTCGGGCCGTCGCCATGACGTGGGTGCTCATCCACCCGGGATCGACGACGAGCGGATAGGCAGCGCCGTGCCACGTCACGTCGACTTCGCACCTCCGCGCGCCGGGCGCGGTGACGGGGCGGCTCCACGGGGCGGCTGGGCTCGTGTCGACGGCGCAGTCGACCACGGCGAGCGTCGCGCCGAAGCGCGCGCCGTTCGCGTCGATCCCATAAGGCGCGGTCGCGCGCAGGCGAGGGGCGCCCGACGCGTCGAGGAGCTCGAGCACCCCAGAGACGAGGCGCAGGCCCGCGACGCCGTCGCCGAGCTCGACGTCGTAGCGCAGCACCTCGGCCGCCGGCGCGGACGCAAAGGCCACGAAGTCCTCGGTGCCGAACGGGCTCACGCGGTGGAGCACGGCCGGCGCGGTGGCGTCTCCCGCGTACGCGACGCCGCCTTCCACGACCGTCGCTGCGAAGGAGGGCGCGTCGAGCCACGCGACCGCGACGCCGACTCCGCTGGTCTCGTCCGTCACGCGGAACGGCGCGTTGGCGCGCGTCGGGAGCTCGACCTTGGCCATACCCTTCGCGCGGGGGGATGCGGCGAAGTGAGCCTCGATGTGACCGTCGCGCTCCGCGAACGTCGGCGCGGCGGCGCGCGCTGCGAAGGCGGGGAGGCCGCGGAAGCGAGCCGGCGTCGCCGTCGCGTCGCGGGCGGCCTCTGCGCGGTCTTCGGCCATCGCCGCGTGGCGCGTGAACGTGGCGGCGAGCGCGACCGAGGCGCAGAGCGCGCAGGTGAGGGGTAGGGTCCGGCGCATGTTCGAGATCCTTTGAAGAGGCGTTGTCGCCCCGTGAGTCTACACGCCGTCGCGCGCGTGGAGGGTCGAAGTCTCGTCGACGTGGAGGCCTCGACGCCGACGCCGACGTGCGGCGATCGCGCAAGCCCCGAAGACTACGGCGAGAAACGTGGAAGACCCGTTGTCGTCTCCGGCGACGCCGCAGCCGCAGCCGCCGCCCGATTCGCCGGCCGCCGCGTCGCCGCCGCCACCCGCGCCAGCGCCCGCGCCGCATGTGCATTTGCCGAACGCGTCGCCTGTCGCATCGCAGACCTGGACGCCTTCCGCCCCGCCGGCACAGGCGCACGCGGTCTGCTGTCCGGGCACGCACGTGCCGCTCGAGCCTCCGTGGCCCGTGGTCACGCTCGCGCTCGCGGACGAGCTCGCCGCGCTCATGCCTCCTGACGAGGTCGCGGCGCCGCCGCCGTTCTCGGCGCCGCCTGCGCCGCCGCCGCCCGTCGCCGCGGAGCCGCCGCCGCCGACGTTCGTCGCCGGGGGCGTGTAGAGGTCACACTCGTCGAGGAAGAAGCGCGTGCTGTTCGCGCCGCCCGGCGCGAGCGCGGTCCCATCGCCGAGGACGACCAACGGAAACGAGTCGTGTGGGACCGACGTGTGACCGGCGCTCGTCCACAGCTCGGTGGTGGGGCTCCACAGGATCGCCGCGGTCGTGCTCGTGCTGATGTCGGCGCCGCCCACGACGAGCACGTCGCCCGAGAGGAGGCGCGCCGCCGCGTGGACCTCCCGGTGATCGGGCATGTTGGCCGTCGCCGTCCAGGTGTTGGTCATCGGGTCGTAGAGCTCCGCCGCCGCGAGGACGTTCTGTCCGCCGGAGTCGCCGCCAGCCGCGAGGGCGCGCCCATCGAGCAGCGCGGTCAGCGTCAAGAAGTCCCGCTTGTGGTTCATGTCGGGCGTGCTCGTCCACGTGCCGGCGATCGGGTCGTAGAGCGCGGCGGTGGCGACGAATGAGGTCCCCGTCTCTCCGCCGCCCGCGACGAGCACGCGTCCATCGGCGAGCACGGCCATCGCTTGATCCTGGTGCGGAGACGGCATGTCACCCGTCGTGGCCCACACCTGGCCAATGGGATCGTAGAGCTCGGCGGACGTCAGCGCGGACTGACCGACGCCATAGCCGCCTGCCACCAGCACCTTACCGCTCTGAAGCCGCGCCGCCGTGTGATCGATGCGCTGATCGTGGAGGGCGCCGACGGGCGTGAAGCCCCCGGTCGTGGGGTCGTAGATCTCCGCCGACGTGCGCGCGGTGTCCGTGCCGTTGTCCACGCCGCCAGTGACGAGCGCCGTCCCGTCAGAGAGAGCGGTCTCGGTGTGGCTGCCGCGCGGCACCGTCATGCTGCCGGTCACCGCCCACGTGTGCGTCAGCGGATCGTAGAGCTCCGCCGAGGCCGTGTAGTGCGGGCTTTGGTTCGAGACGTAGCCGCCGGTCACCAGCACCTGACCGTTCGTGAGCACGTCACCGCCATGGTAGGCGCGCGCGGTGTTCATGACCTGCGTGCTCATCCAGGCGGGATCGACCATGAGCGGGTAGGGGGCGTCGTGCCACGAGACGTCCACCTCGCAGCGGCGCGCGCCGGGGCCCGTGACGGGCCGGTTCCACGGCGCGACGGGGCTCGTGTCGACGGCGCAGCCCGAGACGGTGAGCTCGGGGGTGAAGCGTGCGCCGGTGGCGTCGATGCCGTAGGGCGCGGTCGCGCGGAGGCGCGGGGTGCCGGAGGCGTCGAGGAACTCGAGGGTGCCGGCGACGAGGCGGAGGCCGGCGACGGTCGCGCCGAGCTCGACGCCGTAGCGGAGGACCTCGTGGGCAGGCCGAGAGGGGAACGAGACGAAGTCCTCGGTGGCGTACCTGCTGACCCCCTGGAACAATGCCGGGGCGTCCTCCGCTCCGACGTAAACGACGCTGCCGTTGACGAGTGACGCAGCGACATCGGGCGCGTCGAGGCAAGCAATGAGAAGGGCCATGCCGCTGTCGCTGTCGTGGACCCAGTCGTCGGCGCAACTCACAGATCCACGTTCGCGCTCGGCGATCTCGCGAACAGATCCAAAAATACCTTCATGCGCTGAAGCGGCAGGCGCGAACAAGGCGCAAGAAAGATCGTTCCCTGCGCCGTGCCCGCTCGCGAGGCAATTGTCACCCGAGGCCACCTCGAGGTGATCTGCCAACTCAACCACGAGGACCACCGCGCCAATCAGGAATGCGACGGATCGAAATCGACCACGTTGACGGCGCCGCATTTTGGTCCTACCAGGATGAGATCGCACGGACCGCCGATGGACAGGACCAACCTCAGAACGAGCCATTGCTTCCTCCGCGCGCGGCGCCGTACGCGGATCCTTCCCGCGCCGCTTCCTCGACATCGGCAAGCTCATCAAGATCCACAACACCACACCTAAGAGAAGCGAGCACCATCGAAGCTTCGAGTGGTGCGCACAGAGCAAGCTCATACGCCGCTGACATGCGCAGCGCCTTCGGCGCCGTTGGATTTCGAAGCAACGAGACCAGATCATCGAGATCCCCGGCCGCGCTGCGCTGATCTCGACCACGTCGTACCGCGGTGCCATTTGGACGCGATCCCAATCGCCGCTCGAAATGCCCGAGAGCCGAGCGCAGGCAGTTCTCCAGGTTAGCGCGCGCTGCCGTCGACGTCAGAAGACCAACTGAGGTACCGTCGATCAATCGCACCATGAGCCGACCAACTGCATCGGTATCGACATACTTCACATCGAGGTATCCGAT
>DASYCF010000409.1:0-2273 GCA_036500365.1 Byssovorax sp. | reverse complement strand
GCAGGCGTTCGACTCGGTTCGCCAAGGCGCGACGGTCGCGGTGCTCGTCCACGGCGAGTCGGGCGTCGGAAAGACGTGCCTCGTGCGCACGTTCACCGAGCGGCTCCAAGCGGAGCACGACGGCGTGCTCGTCCTCCATGGGCGATGCCACGAGCGCGAGGTGGTGCCGTACAAAGCGCTCGACGACGTCGTCGACGCGCTCAGCCGCCGGCTCGCGCGGATGCCGGACGACTCGGTGGCGGCGCTCCTGCCGGTGTGGGCGTCGGCGCTCACCCACGTTTTTCCGGTGCTTCGTCGCGCGAAGGTGTTCGCGAAGGAGGGCGATCTCCGCGGCGACGTCGACGTGCAGGAGCTTCGTCGTCGCGCGTTCGCGGCGCTGCGCGAGCTCTTGCGAAGGCTCGCGCTCCGTCAGCCGACGGTGATCGTCGTCGACGACTTGCAGTGGGCCGACGCCGACTCGTTGTCGTTGTTGGCGGAGCTCCTCCGTCAGCCGGACGCGCCGCCGATCTTGCTCGTCGCGACGGTGCGAACGGGCGACACGTCGACCGCGACGCGCGAGCAGCTGCCCGAGGTCGCGCTCGCGATCCCCGGTGACGTGCGAAGCATGCAGGTCGCGCGTCTCCCGCAAGCCGAGGCGCGCGAGCTCGCGGAGATCTTGGTCGCGCGCGCGGGCGGCGACGCGAGCGCGGCGTCGATCGCGGAAGAAGCCGCAGGGCATCCGCTCTACATCGACGAGCTCGTGCGCCACACGTCGGCCGCGCGCGAGGTGCGTACGTGGAAGCTCGAAGAGGCGCTCTGGGCGCGCGTCTCCGATTTGCCCGAGGACGCGCGCCGGGTCGTCGAGCTCGTGAGCGTCGCGGAAGCGCGCCTCGCCCAAGAGACCATCGCGCACGCGGCGAGCTTGGACGGCGCGGAGTTCGCGCGCACCGTGTCGCTCCTTCGCGCCGCGAACTTGGTGCGGACGCGCGGCGTGCGCGGGTCGGACGCGATCGAGGCGTACCACGACCGCGTGCGCGAGGCGGTCGTCGGCCATTTGTCCGCGGCGGAGCTCCGCGCGCGTCACGAGCTCTTGGCCCTCGCGCTCGAAGCGTCGACGACGTCGGACCCGCGCGCGCTCGCGATCCACTGGCGCGGCGCGGGCGATCGGGCGCGCGCGGCTCGCTATGCGATCGTCGCCGCGGAGCAAGCGACCAAGGCCCTCGCGTTCGACCGCGCCGCGCAGTGGTACGAGCTCGCCCTCGAGCTCCACGGCGAGCACGATCCCACGCGGCGCGCGCTCCGCGTGAAGCTCGGCGACGCGCACGCCAACGCGGGACGCGGCGCGCGCGCGGCGCAGGAGTACCAAGGCGCGGCGGAAGGCGCGAACCAAGCCGAGGCGCTCGATCTCCGCCGCCGCGCCGCCGAGCAGCTCCTTCGCAGCGGCCATTTCGATCGCGGCATCGCCGCGACGCAAGAGGTCCTCGGCCTCGTCGACATGCACCTGCCCGCGACGCCGTTTCGCGCGATCATGGCGCTCCTCTTCTGGCGCTTCGTGCTCTGGGTGCGCGGCCTCCGTTACACCGAGCGCGACGCGACGCAGGTCCCCGCGCGCGATCTCGCGCGCATCGACACGTGCTGGGCGCTCGGCGTTGGCCTCGCGCTCACCGACAACGTCTACGGCGCGCTCTTCAACACGCGCACCGTGATCCTCGCGCTCCGCGCCGGCGAGCCGCGCCGCATCGCGCGCGCGCTCGGCCTCGAGATCGGCTTCTCGGGCTCGAAGGGAAACGCGGCGTGGGCGCACACGCAGGCGCTCATGAACCGCGCGAGCGTGATCGCCGAGCGCACCGAAACGCCGGGCCTCATCGCGTGGGTCGTCGGCGTCACCGGCGTCGGCCACTACTTGAACGGCTACTACCGCCGCGCCCTCGAGCTCTGCGATCGCGCCGAGCGCCAGCTCCGCCAAGAGGCCGCGGGCCAGGTGTGGGAGGTCGCGAGCGTGCGCCTCTTCGCGATGAACGCGCTCGGCCAGCTCGGCGACCTTCGCGAGATCCGCCGCCGCCAACCCGCGCAGATGCGCGAGGCGCTCGAGCGCGGCGATCTCTTCGCCGCCGCGAACCTCGGCATCGGCTTCGCGAACCTCGCCTGGCTCGCCGCGGACGACGTCGACGGCGCGCGCCGCGGCATCGAGCGCGCGATGGAGCACTGGTCGAAGCGCGGCTTCCACCTCGAGCATTTCTACGAGCTCCTCGCGCGCGTGAACGTCGAGCTCTACGCCGGCGAGGGCAAGGTCG
>DASYCF010000408.1:0-5599 GCA_036500365.1 Byssovorax sp. | reverse complement strand
GGTCGGCGAGCGCCCGCGTGCCGCCGCCGAACCGGTACGTGTACGCGGCGTTGCTCCCGCCGCCGAAGACGAGCTCGCCCTGCGGCGTCATGGATCCGTACGCGAGCCGATCGAGATCGTCGCTGAAGCCGGCGACGTCGGGCGCGAGGCCCGCGGCGCGCCACGCGTCCGCGCCGAGCGGCGCCGTGCCGACGAGGTGCGACTGCAGCGGGAACAGGCCGCCGCGAAAGTAGCCGAGCGCGGGTGTATAGGCGTTCGTCGCGAGGACGATGGCGCGCGCGCGCACGTCGCCGCGCGGGGTCTCGAGCAGGATCTCGGGACCCTCGGTCACGCGGACGACGGGCGTGCCCTCGTGGATGGCGACGCCGAGGCCGGCGGTCACGCGCGCGAGTCCGCGCAGGTAGCGCACGCCGTCGAGCTGCCCGGCGTTCGGATCGAGCACCGCGCCGACGACGCCGCGCGCGTCGAGCCGCGCGCGCAGCGCCGCCCCGGACAGGAACGAGAGCGGCAGGCCGGCGGCGCGCTGGGCCTCGACGTCCTTCGCGGCGGCCTCGGCGCGCGCCTCGCTCGTGAACGCCTCGAGCACGCCGTCGCGGCGGAAGCGCGTCTCGATCGCGTGCTCGCGGATGAGGCCCTCCACGAGATCGATGCCCTCGCTCGTCGCGTCGTAGATGCGCTTCGCGACGTCGGGCGGGCCGCCGTGCGCGCCGTTGACGCCCGTGAGGACGAGGCCGCCGTTGCGCCCGCTCGCGCCGTTCGCGACGCGCTTCGCCTCGAGGACGACGACGCCGAGCTCGGGGAAGCGCTTCGCGAGGTGGTACGCCGTCGAGATCCCCGTGAAGCCCGCGCCGATGACGGCGACGTCGGCGCGCCGCGGGCCGGCGAGCGGCGCATGGGGCGGCTCCTCACCGGCGCCGCGCCACCAGAGCGACTCGTTGTCGTCGAAGACGCGCCGCGGATCGAGCCCCACCCGAGAGCTCTACCAGGGGCAAGCCGCTCGGGCGATGGGCTATCGTGGCCCGCGGTGAGCCGAGCCAAGCGAGTCCGCCTGTGCATGCAGGACCTCTTCCACCAGGACGTGGTGGAGATGATCGAGCGCGAGACGCGCCGCTACGAGGTGTGGTCGATCGAGACGCCCGACCACCCCGACTTTCAGCCCGCCTACGAGATGCTCTGGGGCGCGTTCGGGCCGAGCGGCGAGATGGAGCGCGAGCCCGCGATCCGCAAGTTCCTGCTCGACGACTCGTACGAGCCGACGGCCGAGGGCACGTTCATCCGCTACTTTTTGATGGTCGCGAAGGACGCCGACGGCCGCGTGCGCGGCGCGCGCGACGGCTCCGTGCTCGTGAACCCGCGGTACGCGCCGGACCTCTGCGTCGTGTACCTGTCGCACATCTTCATGGCGCCCGATTCGCGCGGCACGGTGCTCTCGTACTGGCTTCGCATCGCGCCGATGGAGGTCGCCGTGCAGTACCTGAAGGACCTCTCCGCGCTCGGGAAGCTCGCGCTGCCGGACCCGACCGCGCCGGGCAAGACGTTCGGCATGCGCGTCGATCTGGCCGCCGAGATGGAGTACTTCGACCCCGCCGATCGCATCTCGTGGCAGCGCATCCTGTTCTACGGCCGCGGCGGGTTCGACGCGATCAACCCACGCCATTTTCCCTACTTGCAGCCGGATTTTCGCGATCCGGAGACGATCCGCGCGACGGGCAACCGGCCGGTGCCGTTCATGGTGCTCTTGCGACGGATGGGCCGCGAGCGGCAGGCGACGGTGCCGATCGACGAGGCGCGCGCCGTGATGCGGCTGCTCTACGACGACTTCGCGTGCCACTGCGCGCCGGACATCCTCGCGAACAGCCTGCAGCTCGTGCTCGATCGGCTCGAGGAGCGCGCGAAGCAGAAGGCGTTCGTCGAGCTCCTGCCGCTGCCGACGGGCGTGGCGAACCTCGCGCGGCTGAAGCGCCTCTTCCGCTACACGGCCTTCACGAAGTACTACCCCGACGAGCCCGACACGCGGGGCTACCTCGAGGGCGGCGTCCGCGACCGGCTCGCGCAGAACCCGGGCTACCTCGAGCAGGAGCTCGCGCGCATCGCCGCCGAGATCAGCGCGCGACCGACGTACGTGTACGCGAGCCGCCAGAAGGACTTCTCTTGGCAGGGCCTGCCGACGCCCCCCGACGACGTGGAGCCCGCGCTCGAGGAGGACGCGCGCGCGCCCGACGCAGGCTCGACCTGAGCGGCCGTCAGCGGGCCTGACCTCGGCTACGAGGTCGACCGCGCGGTCGCGCCCCAGGGGCGAGCGAGCTTGAGCGGCTCGCCGCGCGGCAGATCGACGAGCGCCGAGAAGAAGCTCGTGAGCGACCCGATGCGGCCGTCGTCTGCGCGCGCGACCACGTCGAGCCCCGACAGATAGACGCCCTGGCGCGCCGCGACGAACGCCCACGTGTAACGGAAGTGGTCGCCGTAGCCGTCGATGACCGTGGTCACGCGCACGCGGAGGCCGGGGAGCTTGTCGTGCGAGAGCTGGATGCGCGCGGCGAGCTCGGCCACGCCGTCGCACGTGTGCTTCGGATCCACGTAGGCGACGCGCGGCGCGCACGCATCCGAGAGCAGGCCCGCGCGCGCGGCGAGGTCGCGCTCGTTCCAGGCGTCGAAATACCGGGCGATGATCCGTTCGATCGGTGCAGGCGACATGGCTCCTCCAGGACGGGCGCACCGTACGCCGCCGATCTGTCACCCTCGTGTCAGGTATCCGCGCGAGGGCTCAGCCGAAGACCGCGGCCGCGGCGCGCGCCGTGTTCACGTGCACCGCGACGACCTTCTCGATGTCCTTGGTGTAGCCGCCGGCGAGCACCCACGCGATCGGCACGCCGCGCGCGCGCGCGGCCTCGAAGACGAGGCGATCGCGCGTGTGCAGGGCGTCGACGTCGACGTCGAGGGGCGAGTACGGGTCCTCTTTGTAGGGATCCGCGCCGGCCTGGTAGAGCACGACGTCGGGGCGCGCGCGCTCGAACGCGGGGCCGAGCTCGCGCGCGACGATCGCGTTGTACGCCTCGCCGCTGGCGCCGTTCGGCACGGCGACGCTCCGGCAGCTCTCGGTGTCGGCGGCGCGCTCGGTGGTGACGTCGGAGCTCGCGCGGTTCGCCTTGTACCAGCTGCCGTAGATCGACAGGTTCGCGAGCTCGGGGCGCGACGCGAAGATCGACGCGGTGCCGTTGCCGTAGTGGACGTCGAGATCGACGACGAGCGCGCGGCGGACGCGGCCCGCGGCGAGCGCGCGCGCGAGGGCGACGGCGAGCCCGTTGAAGGTGCAGAACCCCTCGCCGTGATCGGCGTGCGCGTGGTGGAAGCCGCTGCCGAGGTTCGCCGCGACGCCGCGGTCGAGCGCCGCCTCGAGCGCCGCGACGCACCCGCCGTTGGTCAGGCGCACCGCGGCGGCGAGCTCGGGCGACCATGGGAACTTCTGCGACTCCGCGAGCGCGCGCGGCTCGCCCGTCGCGATCGCGCGCACGTACGCGGGCGTGTGGACGCGAAGGAGATCGTCGTCCGTCACGGGCGCGGGCGCGGCGAAGACGTACGGCAACCCGGCCGCCTCGATCGCGCGGCGCACGAGCGAGAATTTCTTCATCGGCATGACGTGCGCGCCGATGTCGGCGGCGTAGCCCTCCGCGTGAAAAGCGACGAGCTCGGTCACGCGAGGCTCGCGGCGGCGCGATCGAAGAGGTCGATCGCCTCGGCCACGTGGCGCGGCCCGAACACGAGCGCAGGGCGAAAGCGCACGCCGCGCGCGCCCGTGCCGCCGACCTCGACGCCGCGCGCGCGGAGGGCCGCGAGGAGCTTGCCCTGCGTCGCCGCGTCGGGCGCGTCGATCGCGGCGAACGTGCCCACCGCCCGCGGGCTCGAGAGGAGCTCGGGGTGCGCCGCGGCGAGCGCGACGAGGCCGTCGTACAAGAACCCGCCGGTCGCGCGCACGTGCTCGAGCAGCCGATCACGCTCGATGACCTCGACGATCACCTCGAGCTGCGCGGCGCGCAGCGGATCGCCGAGGAACGTGTTGAAGATGCGCAGCGGCAGCCGCGGCAGGAAGCCCGCGCGCGCGTAGAACCCGCCGAGCTGGAGCTTCTTCGAGAACGTCACGAGGTCGGGCGGCGTGTCGAGCTCCCACGCCTCGTGCGCCCAAAACGTGCCCGTCGCGCCGCCCCCCGTCTGCACCTCGTCGACGATGAACGCGGCGCCGTGCTCGGCCGCGAGGGCGCGGAGCGCTCGGAAGAACGCGGGGCTCGCGTGGCGATCGCCGCCCTCGCCCTGGATAGGCTCGACGAGGATCGCCGCGATGTTCTCGTCGGCCTTCAGCGTCGCGCGTACGGCGTCGAGCGAGCGCGCCTCGGCCTCGGCGTTCTCCTTCGCGTGCGCGGCGAGCGGCCAGCGCGCCTCGGGGAAGGGCACCGCGGGCCAGTCGAACGCTGGGAAATCGAGCTTGTGGATGGGCTTGCTCCGCGTCGCGGAGAGCGCGCCGAGGCTCCTCCCGTGGAAGCCGTGCTCGAACGAGAGCACCTTCATCGCGTTCGCGTCGCGCTGGTCGTTGCGCATGCACGCGTCGAGGTCGTCGGCGCTCGGCGCGGCGCCGGCGCGGCGACGCTCGGCGAAGGCGACGAACGCGGCCTTGATAGCGTTCTCGACCGCCTCGCTGCCGGTCGTGACCGTGAACAGCTTGTCGAGGCCCTTCGGCGCGATGCGCGCGAACACGCGCTCGACGAGATCGACCCACTCGGCCGGCGGCGCGACGCCGAGCGCAGGGCGGAAGCTCGCGCACCAGTCGAAGCGCCCGCTGCGCCACGCCGTGAGCAGGTCCGGGTGGTTGTAGCCGAGCGGCACCGCGGCGATGTGCGCGTACAGGTCGAGCAGCGCGTTGCCGTCGACGTCGACGAGGTAGCAGCCGACGCTGCGCGCGGCGTCTTGATAGACGTGCACCGTGCGCGCGTCCTGGAAGCGGGCGTGGCGCGCGCGGAGCGCCTCCGAGCGTGGACCGGGGATCGCCGTCTTCACGAGCGCGCGCTCCGGCTCCCCGGGGATGGGCGCGAGCGAGGTCGGCGGCGGCTTCGGCAGCGTGAGCGTCATGCGCTCGATTGTGGGCGCAACGCGCGGGCTCCGGAAGCCTCCGCCGCCGCCCACGGACGCGAAAAATGAGCGTCCAGCGATGAGGGCGAGTCGCCGTCGACGGGATCGACGCGAACAGCCACCTTGAAGTCCTCTGTTGCTGCGCGATTTCCACCGTAGAAACAAGCGTTTCCGAGTGAGGACGGCGCTTGTGGGGCGCGCGTGCCCCTGTGTACATGGTGGGACGGACGCGAGACGTCCGCGGAGGACTCGATGCGTCGAACCATCTGCCTTGCTCTTGCTTCTCTCGCCCTCGCCGCGTGCGCGGAGCCCGAGTCTCCGTCCGTCGAGGAGCCCGCGTCGGGCGCCGCGCGCATCGTCTACGGCACGGCGGACACGACGCACACGGCCGTCGTCGCGCTCTTGAACCCCGACCACGGCGGCTACGACGAGTGCTCGGGCACGATCGTCCAGGTGTGCAACGGCGTCGCGAGCGTCCTCA
>DASYCF010000407.1:0-1668 GCA_036500365.1 Byssovorax sp. | reverse complement strand
GTCGCCGAGGCGCTCGCCGTGCGCGGCCTCGCGCAGAGCTACGCGTCGAGGCACGGCCGCGCGCGCGCGACGCTCGACCAGGCGACGAGCCTCGCGCGGGCCGTCGGCGAGCCGCGCATCCTCTCCGTCGCGCTCGCGTCGCTCGCGTTCGCGCTCCAGCGCGACGATCACCTCGGCGAAGCGAAGACCGCGTACGAAGCCGCGCTGCTCTCGGCCGAGGAGGCCGGCGACGCGGGGAGCCTGTCGACGCTCCGGTTGAACCTCGCGGGGATCGCGCAGGCGCAGGGCGATCTCGTCGCCGCGATCCGTCACCTCGAGGCGGCGGTCGACATGGGCAAGCGGTCCGGGCGCGCCGCGACGCTGCGCCAGGCGCTCTTGAACCTCGCGAACCTCGAGCTCTACCTCGGGCGCGTCGCGCGGGCGCGGGTGTCGCTCGACGAGCTCGCCGCCCAGCGCGACGACCTGCCACCGCACCAGCACGCGCAGCTCCTCGCGCTCGAGGGCGAGTCGGCCGCGCGCGCCGGCGACACCGAGGGCGCCGAGCGGCTCTGCGAGGAGTCGGCGCACCTCTACGACGCGATGGGCCGCAAGGTCGACGCGGCGGAGGCGCGGCTCGAGGGCCTGCTCTACGCGACGGAGCGCGCCGACGCCGACGCGAGCGATCTCATGGCGCGCGTCGCCGCGGCGCAGTCGGCCATCGCGGAGACGGCGGCGCACCGCGCGCTCCTCGGCGTCGCGCGCGGGCGCGTCGCGGCGCTGGGCGGCGATGAGCGCGGCGCGCGCGCGGCGCTCGACGAGGCGCTGTCGCACGCTCGCTCGGCCGGACAAAAGGACTGGGTGTGGCGCGCGCTCGACGCACGCGCCGACGTAGAGCGCGCCGCGGGGCAAACGGTCTCGGCGCGCCGCGATCGCGAGGCGGCGGCGGCCGTGCTCGAGGAGATCGCCGCGCGTCTGCCGCGCGACCTCCGCGAGGTGTTCTGGAGCGATCCGCGGCGGCACGCCGTCCGCGCCGCTTGCCTCGTCGAGCTGGCCGGCGGCGCGACCGTGCACGTCGCCGCGCCCGGCGAGGATCGGCTGGCGCGCGTGCTCGAGATCAACCGCGCGATCGCCGGTGAGCACGACCTCGAGCGCTTGCTCGAGAAGGTGACCGATCACGCGATCGCGCTGCTCGGCGCCGAGCGCGGCTTCGTGATCCTTCGCAGCGGGTACACGCGCCACCACGCGGCTGCCGCGCCGCCGAGCGCGGGCGCCGACGTCGACGCGGCGTCGCCGGTCACGACCGCGTCACCTCCGCCGCGCGCGCCGACGCCGCCGACGACGACGGGGCAGGCCGAGGTGCGCGCCTCGCAGCTCTCGATCCACGCCGTGCGCGCCGAAGAGGGCGCCGACCCGCACGCGCGCTTCTCGAATTCGATCGCGGAGCGGGTCATCCGGTCGGGCGAGCCCGTCGTCACGGCGAGCGCGCGCGACGACGCGCGCATGGCGGACTACGTGTCCGTGCACCAGCTCATGCTCCAGTCGATCGCGTGCGTGCCCATCCGCGCGCGCTCGTCGCAGGTCATCGGCGCGCTCTACCTCGAGACCCGCCTGCGCCCCGCGAACAGCTTCGCGTCGGAGCTGCCGACCCTCGTCGCGCTCGCCGACCAGGTCGCCATCGCCATCGAGACG
>DASYCF010000406.1:0-3259 GCA_036500365.1 Byssovorax sp. | reverse complement strand
CACGCTGCGCGCGCTGATCGGTGGGCGGGTGAGCAGGCTCGACGCGCAGCCGCGCGCCGCGATGCAGGCCGCCGCGATCCTCGGCGACCCCGTGCCGCTCCAGGTCCTCGCGGCGATGCTCCGGCGATCGGTGCCGCAGATCGACGGCCTGGTCGCGTCGCTCGCCGCGAAGGATTTTCTACGGCCGAGCGGGCCTTCTTGGGCCGTGTTCGCCTCGCCCATGCTCGGCGAGATCGTCCTCGCCGCCATCTTGCCCGAGGTGCGGCGCGAGCTCCACGCGAGCGCCGCGGCGGCGTACATCGCCACGCTCGGCGACTCGGAGGAGCACGCCGACCGCGTCGCGCACCATTTGCACGAGGCGGGCGAGCGCGACCGTGCGGCCACGTTCTTCTTCCGCGCGGCGCGGGCCAGGCTGCGCCTCGATCAGATCGACATCGGGACGCGCTGGCTCGTCCACGCGCTCGATCTCGCAGACGTCGACCTCCGGACGCCGACCGAGCTCGCGAGCTGGCTCACGCTGCTCGCCGACGCGACGACGCGCGCCCGCGCCGCGCCGCCGCTCGCCGACGTGCTCGCGCGCGCCCTCCGCCGGATCGACGCCGCGGGCACGCTCGAGGAGCGCGCGATCGCCCGCGTCGACGCCGCGCGCGCGGAGAGCGCCGTGAACAGCTTCGTCGAGGCGTACAAGCACCTCGAGGAGGGCCAGGCGCTCGCCGGCGATCGCGACGATCTGCGCGCGCGCGGCCTCATCGTCGAGATCGAGACGGCGGCGCGGACCGGCGACTTCACGCGCGCGCTCCGCGCCGGAACCCGGCTCGAGGCCGCCGGGCCCATCGACGACGCGCCGACGCTCGCGCTCATCGGCTTCGGGTGCGCGACGCAGGGCGATCGGGAGCGCGCGCTCGCCGCCATCGACCAGGCAGCGCGCCTCTCCGACTCGCTGCACGTCGCGGCCGACCGCGAGAAGATCCGCGGGCTCGTGCACGCCCAGATGCGCGACTTCCACGGCGCGGCCGAGGCGTCGGCGCGGGCCGTCGATCTCGCGCGGTCGCTCGGCCTGCGCTTCGCCGTCGCGATCGGCCTGCACAACCTCGGCGACTCCACGCGGCGGATCGGCGATCTCCCCCGCGCGTACGCGTCGCTCACGGAGTCGAAGGATCTCGCCGAGCTCGGCGGCCACGAGCGGCTCGCGATGCTGAACCGCACGCACCTCGCCTACCTCGACGGCCTGTCGGGCAGCGACGCGGCGCTCGCCACCCTGCGTGAGCTCCTCGCCTATCAGGAGGCGCGGCGCTTCTTGTCGGACGCGCTCGAGAGCCGCTTCTTGCTCGGCTCGCTGCTCCGCAGGCGCGGCGATTCCGCGGCCGCGCGAAAGGAGCTCGAGGACGTGCTCGAGCGCGCGATCGACCTCGGCAACAAGCTCATCGCCGAGGACGCGCGCGAGGAGCTCGGCGAGCTCCGCGGCTGACGCGACGGCGGGCCGCCGCGCTGCTAAGAGCGGGCGCGTGAACCGAGCGAGGCCCTCGTGAGCGCGCCCCCCACGTCGCCGGAGCGTCTGTTCGCGGAGCATTTCGCGCCGCTGTATCCGCCCGAGCTCCTCGGCGACCTCGAGCGCGTGCGCTCCGAGGACGCGAACCCCGCGAACAACGCCGCGATCACCGCGCAGCTCGACGCGGCGGCGGCCGCGTTCGCACGCCTCGCGCCCGACGCCATGGGCGAGCCCGCGCTCGTCCTCGATCGCAGCGACGCGAGCGTGCACGAGCTCGCCGTGCGGCTGACGCGCGAGCGGCGAGACGCGTGGGCAGTCGAGGGCGAGGGCGGCGTGTCGAGGCTCGCGACGCTCGCGATCCACGGCGCGCTCTACGTCGGCGCGTGCGCGGTCGCGTCGCACGGCGCGGCGTGGCTCGTGCGGAGGCCGACGTGGGAGTCGAAGGTCGCGCTGACGAGCGCGGCCGGGACCGCCGAGCTCGCGCCGTTCGCGTGGTGGCTCAAGGCGCTCTCCGACGACGAGATCGGCACCGGCCGCCTCGCCGATCGGTACCGCGCGCTCGTCGAGGTGCCCACGTTCGACGCGTCGACGCTGCCCGTGATCGCGCCCGCCGATCGGCGCATCCCGCGGCTCGCGAAGGTCCGGTATGACACCCTCTTCAAGCACCTCCGCGCGCACGTGCCCGAGCTCAAGGACGTCGGCGCCGACTTCCCGTCGCCCGAGCGCGTCGCGGAGCTCGCGCTCGCGGCGCTCGATTTCTCGCTCGTCGGCGGCGGCCGCATGCTCGTCCTCCACGGCGCGAACGCCGATGGGCTGCACCTCTTCTGGCTCGATCTGCGCGGGTTCGTGAAGGCGGCGTTCTACCCGGCGGACGGTTTTCCGGCGCCCGTCGTGCAGGTGCTCCCGGCCGACGCGGCGACGCCCGAGCGCCTGCGCGTGGTCCTCTCGCAGGGCAAGAGCGCGCGCACCGAGGAGCTCCTCTGGTGGGGCCCGTAGCCCGCTATTCGAAGACGGCCTGCACCATGCAGAACTTGTTGTTCTGCTCGGGCGTCGTGAGCTTCACGAACGTGCGCGGGTTGTCGATCTCGTTCTGCAGCGTCGCGAGCCGCGTGTGCTCGGCGACGAAGTAGAAGACCTTCGATCCCTTTCGCTTCTCCTCGAGCATGTAGTCCTGGAACTTCTTGCCGGTGCCGACGAACGCGGCGACGTGGTTGCCGGTGTAGAAGTTCTCGCCCTTCCAGTTCATCTGGTACGCGATGAGCGGGCCCGGCTTCGTCTGGATGGCGCGCTCGTAGGCCAGGGTCGTGTCGCGCTGCCCCCAGTGCGGCGCGGTCTTCGCGAAGTACACGTCGATGCCCCAGGCCGCGAACACGAGCGACGCCGACGTGAGCGCCACGGCCGCGTGCCGGCGGACGCGCGGGAACGCGAGCGCGAGCGTGAGGATCGCGCCGACGAACGTGGCCGCCCAGAGCGCGCCCGAGAGATCGAGCGTGACGGGCCACGGCCGCTTGTAGTTGTACGTGAAGAGGTGCACGAGACGGATCTGGCTCGGCAGACCGTCGACCTGCGCCGACATGTCGCGGCCGACGAGCAGCACGAGCAGCGCGCCGCCGATCGCCGCCACCGACGCGACCGCGCTCGCGTACGCGTGGTCGGGATCGGTCGAGGCCGGGCTGACTCGCAGGGCCGCGCGCGCGCCGACGCCGAGGCCAGCCGCGCCGACGACGAACGCGGCGACGCCGGGCCACGCCTTGGCGAAGAACGGTCCTG
>DASYCF010000405.1:0-5229 GCA_036500365.1 Byssovorax sp. | reverse complement strand
GCGAGACGCTCGGCGGCGCGCTTGCCGAGCGGCGGCAGCGGCACGCGCTGCACGTCGCGGTCGGCCCAGAGGTTCGGGAAGCGGTCGGTGATCTCGGGCCGCGAGAGCGCGACGACGAGCAGCGGTGAAGACGCGCACGCGAGGAGCGCCGCGTCGACGAGGCGCACGCTCGACAGATCTCCCCAGTGCAGATCCTCGAGGACGAGGACGACGGGCCGCGCGCGGGCCTCCGCCTCGAGGAACGTCTCCCACGCGGCGCGAATGCGGTCGCCGGCGACCATCGCGTCGACGCCGTCGCGCCGGCCGGAGACGGCGGCGATCTCGCAGAGGCCCTCCGCGATCGCGTCGGCGTCGGCGCCGCCCGCGCTGCGCGTCGCCAGGGCGCGCACCTTGTCGCGCCGGAGCTCGGCGGGCTCGGCCTCGATCACCCCGGCGGCGCGGCGGATGGCGCCGCCAAGGAGGGCGAAAGGGGAGCCCGCAGCGAGCACGTCGCCGCGACCGAACAGGACGAGCGGCGCGCGGCCCTCGGCGGCGCCCGCGATCTCGACGCGCGAGAGGAACTCGGCGCGGAGGCGTGACTTCCCCGAGCCGGGGCCGCCGGTCACGAGCGCCGCGCGCGCGACGGACTCGTCGACGGACTCGGCGAAGAGCGCGTCGAGCATCGAGAGCTCGCGATCGCGGCCGACGCACGGCGTGGGCTTGCCGAGCAGCGTGCGGGGCGGCCTCGGCGCGGCGCCCTCGCGCGGGGCGCGCGCGCCGACCAGCACGCGGGCGTCGCCGCGCAGCTCGACCTCGAACGCGTCGCCGAGGAGACGCGTCGTGTTCGCGTCGACCCGTACGGCGCCGGCCCGCGCGCGCTCGAGCTCCGCGGCGCCCCGCTCGACGACCGCGCCCGCGAGGCCGATGATGTCGGCCACCGCCCGCCCCGTGACGACGACGACGCGCGAGCCGACGAGCTCCTGCGACACGCGGAGCGCAGCGCGCGCGGCCCGCGCGACCTCGTCGCCCTTCGTGCGGTGGCCACCGAACACGGCGACCACGTTGCGCCCGAGCAGCGGGTACGGCGCGCCGTCGGCCTCGGTCGCGATCGCGGTGAACGCAGCCTTGGGAGCCGCGTCGTCGAGGCCGAGCGGGAGCTTCGCGAACACGGCCGTGACGACGCGCTGCTCGAGCGACCCGGAGAGCCCCTGCGTGCCGAGGATCGTGGACACCTCGCCGTCGTCGACCGTGGCCTCGACGCCTGCGGCGCGGAACGACGGCACGCTCGCGAGGGCGAGGTCGAGCTCGCGCGCCGAGCCGAAGCGCGTCGACGGCTCCTTGGAGAGCGCGCGCGCGACGATCGCCGCGAGCTCGGGCGGCGCGTCCGGCGCCTCGTCGCGCAGGCGCGGCGGATCGGTGAGGACGATCTTCGCGAGCACGGCGAAGAGGTCGTCACCGCGGAACGGGCGCTTGCCCGCGCAGAGCTCGAACAGCACGACGCCGAGCGAGAACACGTCGCTCGCGGCGGTGATCTCCTCGTCGCCGCGCGCCTGCTCGGGAGACATGTAATACGGCGTGCCGATGGCGACGCCTTGCACGGTGAGCGTGTGCTCGGCGCGTCCGTGCGCGACGCCGAGGTCGATGAGCTTCGCGACCGGTGCGCCGCCGCGCTGCGCCGGTTCGGCCAGGAACACGTTCGACGGCTTCACGTCGCGGTGCACGATGCCCGCGAGGTGCAGCGCGTCGAGGCCGCGCGCGATCTGACGCACGACGTCGATCAGCTCGACGCCGCCGAGCGGGGCGCGCTTGTGGCGCTTTCCGAGATCCTCGCCCGCGAGCCACTCCGTGACGAGGTAGGGCGCGCCGCGCGCGTCGATGCCCGACGCGACGTAGCGCACGACGTGCGGGCTCGCGACGCGCGCGAGCAGGCGCGCCTCGCGGTGGAAGCGCTCGATCGCCTGGAGATCGTCGACGTGCGCGTGGAGGCGCTTCACCGCGACGGTCTCGCCCGTCAGACGATCCGTCGCGCGGTGCACCTCGCCCCACGAGCCGCGGCCGATGCGCTCGAGCACTTCGAAGCGCGCGTCGATCTCCGCCTCGGGCGTCACGCCCCCGAATCTACAGCGTCTCCGGGCGCGCGCGAGGCCGCGTCACCACACGTCGCACGCGTCCTTGCGGCGCATCGGCGCGTCGGCCTTGCAGCGGAACGCGTCCGCGAACTCGGGCAGGTTCCCGGCCGGCCCGTTCACGCGGTAGCGCGACGGCGAGTGCGTGTTCGTCTTCACCTGGAGCTTGAGCGCGTCGTCGTGCTGCACGGTGCACCAGATCTGCGCGGCGCCGAGGAAGAACTGCTGATCTTCGTCGAAGCCGTCGGCGACGAGCTCCTCGGTCTTGCCCTTCTGCATCGCGTGGTATGCCGCGAACGCGAGCTTGAGGCCGCCGTTGTCGGCGATGTTCTCGCCGAGGGTGAGCTTGCCGTCGAGGTGCAGGCCGGGCAGCGGCTCGAACGAGGCGTACTCGTCCTGCATGCACTGCGTCTTGCCCTTGAACTGCGCGCCGACGCTGGGAGACCACCAGTCGGTCATGTTGCCCTTGCCGTCGAACTGAGAGCCCTTGTCGTCGAAGCCGTGGGTGAGCTCGTGGCCGACGACCATGCCCATCGCGCCGAGGTTCACGGGGACGTTCGCCTTCGGGCTGTAGAAGGGCGGCTGGAGGATGCCTGCAGGGAAGACCATGTGATTCCTCTCCTTCAGGTAATAGGCGTTCACCGTCGGCGGCGTCATGAGCCACTCGCCGCGATCGACGGGCTTTCCGATCTTCGCCAGGTTGAAGCGGTTCTCGAACGCGCGCGCGGCGAGCGCGTCTTCGGCGAAGGCGCCGGGCTTGACCTCGAAATCGTAGTCGCGCCACTTCGCCGGATAGCCGATGAGGTACTCCATCGCGGCGAGCTTCTCCTTCGAGCGCGCCTTCGTCGCGTCGTCCATCCACGCGAGCTTGTCGACCTCGGCGCGGAACGCCGTCGAGATCGCTGCGACGTAGCTCTCGACGCTCGCCTTCTCGTTCGCGGAGAAATGGTCCTTCAAGAACGGCTGCGCGAGGAGCTCGCCGAGCGCGGCGTCGGTCGACGAGACGCAGCGCTTCCACCGGGTGCGGAGCTCCTTTTGACCGGTGAACGCCTGCTGCATGGCGAAGTCCTCGTCGACGAACGCCTTCGAGAGCAGCGGTGACGTCGAGCGGAGCACGTGCCAAGCGAGATAGTTGCCGAGCGCCGCGGGCTTCTCGTTCTTGAGCAGCGCCTCGAGGCCTTCGAAGAACCGCGGCGACGTCACGGTGATGGTGGTGAGGTCCTTCGCGCCGACGCCCGCGAGGTAGGCCGCCCAGCCGAAGGTCGGCGCGAGCTTCTCGACACCGACGCGCTCGACGCGGTTGTACATGGCCTTCGGATCGCGGCGCTCGCGAGGCGTCTTCGACGCGTCGGCGAGCGCGGTCTCGATGCGCATGACGTCGGCCGCGCCCGCCTTCGCCGCGGCCTTCGAATAGCCGCCGAGCGCGAGCACGCGCTCGACGTGCGCCACGTATTTGTCCCGCAGCGCCTTGTCGTCCGCGCGCGTGTAGTACTCCTTGTTCGGCAGGCCGAGGCCGCTCTGGTCGAGCTGCGCGATGACCTTCGTCGCGTCCTTCGCGTCCTGCTGATCCTCGATCGAGAAGAGCGCGAAGATGCGGCGCTTGTGGAGCTCGACGACGGCGCGCTCGAGGCTCTTCTCGTCGCGCACGGCCTTGGCGAGATCGAGCAGCGGCTTCACGGGCTTGACGCCGAGCTTCTCGACGGCGGCCTCGTCCATGCACGCGCCGTAGTACGCGCCGATCTTCTGCGTGACCGGGTCGCTCGACCTCTCGTGCGACGCCTTCTCGAGGATGTCGTGGAGGGCGGCCTCGTTGCGGTCGGTGATCGACGTGAAGCTCCGCACGTACGACGCCCGGTCGGGCGGGATCTGGGTGCTCTTGATCCAGCTCCCGCACGCGAAGCCGTAGAAGTCGGCGCACGGGTCGACGCTGCGATCGAGCGCCGCGCCGTCGAGGCCGACGTCGGCGAGCGACACGTCCCTGCGGAGCCGCGCCGGCGCGGCGGGCGGCGCGAGCTCCATGCTCGCGGGCGGCGGGATGGCGAGCGGCGGACGCTCCCCGCCGCACGCGGCGAGGGCGGCGAGGAAGGAGGCGGCGGAGGCGAGCGCGAGGGCGGTGCGCGACATGGGCGCTGTAAACCTCAACCGCCGGGGCGCGGCAATGGCCCGCGCGTGGCGCCGAGGCTTCGGATATGTACGATCGATGACAAATGCCGCTCCGCGGCGAGACGGACACGCTGCTCGGCGCGCCGGCGTCCACGTACGAGCATGGCCGACGGTTCGTCGACGCCGCGCTCGACGCGCCCGGCCGCCCGGGGGTCTTCGATCACGCGCTCGCCAGCGCCTCCTTTCCCGTCGCGTTCACGCCGTTCGAGCTGGGCAAACTCGGGCCGTGCATCGACGGCGGCAGCGTCAACAACACGCCGATCAAGCGCGCGCTGACCGGCGGCGCGACGCGCGTCGTCGTCGTCACGACCTCGTCGCGCATACACCCGGCGACGACGGATGAAGCCTGCCTGACGCTCGTCGGCGGCGTCGCGGAGATCCTCATCAACGAGCGGCTCTTCCGCGATCTCCACGACGCGGGGACCGTCAACGATCTCGCGGACGACCTCGACGCGTTCGTGAAGGAGCACCCGCAGACGGCGGAGGCTCGCGCCGCGCTCCATCTCATGCTCCGCTCGCCGCGCAAGGTCGAGATCGTCGAGATCCGACCCGACCCCCCGCTCGCGGGCAACGCGTTCAGCGGCTTCTTCTGCAAGAAGAAGCGCGAGGACTACATCGCGGCGGGCCGCGCGAGCGCGGCCAAGGCGCTCGACGCGATCCCGCTCAGCGCCACGGAGGCGCGACGAGCCGCCGGCGTCCGTCTTCGGTGAGCGGCGCGGCGGGATCGTCGAGCTCGACGCGATCCCAGAGCTGACACGTGACCTGCTTGTGCTTCTGGTCGAGCGCCTCACAGTAGTTCTTGTAGATGCAGCGGCGGATCTCCGCCCCGCGGCCCGTGCGCAGCTTCTTCCACCAGTCGGGATCGGCGATCGACTGGCGCGCCGCGCCGACGAGATCGCCCTCGCCGCGCGCGAGGATGCCCTCGGCGAGGTCGAACGTCGAGATGCCGCCGGCGACGACG
>DASYCF010000404.1:0-1627 GCA_036500365.1 Byssovorax sp. | reverse complement strand
GCCGCGTGAACGTGCCCAGGTCGAGGCGCGCGCCGAGGCCGTCGGGGAGCACGCGCGGCAGGTTCCCGCCGAGGCCGCCGCCGGTGATGTGCGCCATCGCGCGCAGATCGTCGCCGAGCGCCGCGACCACGGCGGCGGCCGCGCGCGCGTAGATGCGCGTCGGCGTGAGGAGCGTCGCGCCGACCGATCGATCGAGCTCGGGGACGCGCGCGTCGAACGCGAGGCCGGCCTGCTCGACGGCGCGGCGCGCGAGCGAGAGGCCGTTCGAATGCACGCCGCTCGAGGCCACGCCGACGCAGACGTCGCCCGGGCGTGTGCTCTTTCCATCGAGGATCTTCGCCCGCGCGACGACGCCGACGGCGAAGCCCGCGAGGTCGTACTCCCCCGGCGCGTACATGCCGGGGAGCTCCGCGGTCTCGCCGCCGAGGAGCGCGCATCCCGCCTGCTTGCAACCGTCGGCGATGCCCTTGATCACGGCCTCACCGACGTCGACGTCGAGCTTTCCCGTCGCGAAATAGTCGAGGAAGAACAGCGGGCGCGCGCCGCACGTCACGATGTCGTTCACGCACATCGCGACGAGATCGACGCCGACGGTGTCGTGCATGTCCATCGCGAACGCGAGCTTGAGCTTCGTGCCGACGCCGTCGGTGCCGCTCACGAGGACCGGGTCGTCGACGCCGGCGGGCAAGCCGCAGAGGCCCGCGAAGCCGCCGACGTCGGCGATGACCTCGGGCGTGCGCGTCGGCTTCGCGAGGCGGGCGATGCGATCGACGAGCGCGTCGCCGAGCTCCGCGTCGACGCCGGCCTGCTTGTACGTGATCGGCATGCGCGCGTCGTGTCACGGGCGCCCGCGCGCGGGAAGCGAGCGAGGTTCGGGGCCGCTCGTGGCCCCATCGAAATCACACCAGGCGTCAGCCCGGCGCGGCGGCGAGCGCGGCGATCGCGTCGGCGACGAGATCGGCCGTGTCTTCGACGCCGACGGCGAGGCGCACGAGGCCCGGCTCGATGCCCGCCCCCGCGAGCGCCGCGTCGTCGAGCTCGAAGTAGCTCATGATGGCCGGCTGCTCGACCAGCGACTCGACGCCGCCGAGGCTCGGCGCGATCGTCGCGATCCGGAACGCGTCGACCACGCGCGCCGCGGCCGCGCGCCCGCCGCGCACGACGAAGCTCACGACGCCGCCGAACCCGCGCATCTGCGCGGTCGCGATCGCGTGATCGGGGTGCGACGCGAGGCCCGGGTAGTGCACGCGCTCGACGTTCGGGTGTGCCTCGAGCGCGCGCGCGACGGCGAGCCCGCTCTCGTTCTGGCGCGCGACGCGCAGCGCGAGCGTCTTCATGCCGCGGCCGATGAGCGCGGCCGCGTGCGGATCGACGACGCCGCCGAGGAGCCCGCGCGTGTCGCGCACGAGCGACACGAGGTCCGCCCCGCCCGCGATCGTGCCGCCGAGCACGTCGTGGTGCCCGCCGAGGTACTTCGTGGCCGAGTGCGTCACGAGGTCGACGCCGTGCGCGAGCGGCCGGGCGTTGATCGGCGTCGCGAACGTCGCGTCGACGATCGAGCGCGCGCGCCCCGCCTTGCACACCGCGGCGAACCGCTCGAGGTCGATGCACCGGAGGTACGGGTTGG
>DASYCF010000403.1:0-6608 GCA_036500365.1 Byssovorax sp. | reverse complement strand
GCGCGCTCGCCACGACGCTGAAATACAGCGTGATGGTGGTGACCGGGACCATGAGCCTCGGCCTCGCGCTCGCGCTCGCGCTCGATCGACCGGGGCCGCTCTACGCGTTCTTCCGCGGCGCCGTGTTCAGCGCGTACGTCGTGTCGTGGGTCGCCGTCGCGCTCCTCTTTTCGTGGCTCCTCGACGCGGACGCGGGCCTCGTGAACGCGCTGCTCGGCGCCGTCGGCCTCCCGCGGCCGAGCTGGCTCGGCGATCCGAGCCTCGCGCTCGTGACGATCGCGCTCGTCAGCGTGTGGAAGATCACGGGCTACGCGATGGTCGTGTTCCTCGCCGGCCTCGCCGACGTGCCCGCCGATCTGCACGAGGCGGCCGCGCTCGACGGCGCCGGCGCCCTCGCGCGGTTCGCGTACGTCACGTGGCCGCTCCTCCGACCGAGCGCCGCGTTCGTCGCGACGACGAGCCTCATCTTGAGCTTCCAGGCGTTCGACGTCGTGCGCGTGATGACGCAGGGCGGACCCGTCAACGCGACGACGCTCTTCGTCTACGCGATCTACGAGCAGGTGTTCGTGAACCTGCGCGTCGGCCGCGCGAGCGCCCTCGTCGTCGTGTTCTTCGCGATGCTGCTCGGCCTCGCCGCGCTGCAGCTCTGGTCGTTCCGCGCGGCGGCGTCGCGACCGCGCGCGAAGGCGGCGTCGTGAGGGCAGGCTCGCGCGGGACGCCGGTCGGCCGCGCCGCGTCGACGGCGGCGCTCGCGCTCGTCGCGCTCGTGTGGCTCGGGCCGTACGCGTGGATGGTGCTCACGAGCCTCAAGACGCTGCCCGAGATCGTGCGCGCGCCCGCGTATCCGTTGCCCTCGGCGCTCCAGTTCGGCGCGTACCGCGACGTGTTCGAGGCGATGCCGCTCGGTCGCTATTTCGCCAACACGATCGCGATGGCCGTCGGCATCGCGCTCCTTCAGATCACGCTCGCGCTGCCCGCCGGGTACGCGCTCGCGAAGCTCCGATTCCGCGGGCGCGCGCTCGCGTTCGGGCTCGTGCTCGCGTGCTTGCTGGTGCCGGCTCAGGTGACGTTCGTGCCCGTGTTCACGATGCTCGGGTCGATCGGCCTCGTGAACACGTTCGCCGCGCTCGTGCTCCCGTTCGGCGTCAGCGCGCTCGGCACGTTCCTCGTGCGGCAGGCGCTGTTGTCGGTGCCCGACTCGATCATCGAGGCGGCGCGGCTCGATGGCGCGAGCGAGCTCTACATCGTCTACGGCCTGCTCGCGCCGATGCTGCGACCGACGCTCGCGGCCCTGTTCCTGTTCAGCTTCGTGTTCCACTACTCGGACTATTTCTGGCCGCTGGTCATGACGACGGACGAGCACGCGCGCACGCTGCCGCTCGCGATCGCGCTGCTGCGCGAGCAGGGCACGGGCGTGCGATGGCACGTGGTGATGGCGGGCAACGTGCTCCTGAGCCTGCCCGTGCTCGCGCTGTTCGCCGCGGCGCAGCGGCACATCGTGCGCGCCGTCACGCCGTGAGCGCGCGCGTCAGGTGAGGCTCATCCCGCCGTCGATCGCGAGCACGTGGCCGGTCATCCACGTGACTGAGGGATCGCCGACGAGGACGATCCAGCGCGCGACCTCGGCGGCGCTCGCCATGCGACCGAGCGGCACCTGCTTCACGAACTCGGCCTTCACGGCGGCGACCATGTCGCTCGGCACGTCGAGCTTGTCGAAGCCTGGCGTCTCAGTCGGGCCGGGCGCGACGGCGTTCACGCGGACGCCGTGCGGCGCGAGCTCGAGCGCCCACGAGCGCGTCATCGACTCGACGGCAGCCTTCGTCGCGGCGTAGTGCGAGCCGCCGGGCGCGGGCTTGTGGCCGGCTGCGCTCCCGACGTTGACGATCGACCCGCGGCTCGCCTTCAGCGCGGGCAGCGCGGCCTGCGTCGCGAACGTGAGGCCGAGCACGTTGACGTCGAGCTGCGCGCGGATCATCGCCTCCGTCGCGGCCTCGAGCGGCGCGAACGCGAAGATCGCCGCGTTGTTGACGAGCACGTCGACGCGCCCCGCCTCACGCGCGGTCGCCTCGATCGCGGCCTTCACGTCGGCGGCGTTCGCGACGTCGGCCAGCGCCCACTGGATCTTCGGGTGGCGAGCGCGCGCCGCCTCGAGCGCGTCCTTGCGCCGCGCGATCCCGTAGACGCGCGCGCCCTTGTCGGCGAACCCGACCGCGGCCGCCTCGCCGATGCCCGAGTTCGCGCCCGTGACGATGACGACCTTGCCTTCGAATCCCTTGCTCATGATCTCGCTCCCGCGCTGTCGTTTGAACTGGGCGGAAGGTGCGCCCCGAGGTGCGACCGCGGTAGACGGCGCGTCGGCAGAAGACTTTTGCGCTCAGGTTACGAATCGACGACGCTCGATCGCGCGATGGACCTGCTCGAGAAGATGACGACCTACGTGCGCGTCGTCGAAGCGGGGAGCTTCTCGGCCGCGGCGAAGCAGCTGCGCGTCTCGTCAGCCGCCGTGAGCCGACAGATCGCGACGCTCGAGCGTGATCTATCCGTCACGCTGCTCGCGCGATCGACGCGGCGCATGGCTGTGACGGACGTGGGCAGGCGCTACTACGAGCGATGCCTGCGCGTCTTGCGCGAGGTCGACGACGCCCAGGCCGTCGGGCGCGGCGACCCGTTCGACGGACCGCTCGTCGTCACGTCGCCGGTCACGTTCGGCATCGCGTTCGTCGCGCCGCACATGCACGCGCTCATGCAGAGGCACCCGCGCCTGCGCGTGGAGCTCCGCGTCGAGGATCGCCTCGTCGATCTCGCGCTCGAGGGCGTCGACGTCGCCGTGCGCGTCGGCGCGGCGCCGCTCGACAGCGCGGATGTCGTCGCGCAGGAGCTCGCGTCGTTTCGCCGCGTCGTCGTCGCGTCGCCGGCGTACGTGAAGCGCAAGGGCGAGCCGAAGTCGCTCGAGGCGCTCGCGAAGCACGCCGCGCTCGCGTATCCGGTGATGATCGGCGGCGACGTGTGGGTCCTCGGCGACGGCGAGCGCGAGGCGCGCGTTCGCGTGAGCGTCGCCTTCCGCAGCAACGCCCTGCACGCGATCCGCGAGCTCGCGATCGCGGGCGCGGGCGTCGCGCTCTTGCCCGATTGGCTCGTCGGCGACGACGTGCGCTCCGGCGCGCTCCGACGCGTGCTCCCGGCATGGCGGAGCGAGCCCGTCGCCGTCGTCGCGCTCCACAGGACGTCCCTCCGCGGCGAGCCGCGCGTGCGCGCGTTCATCGACCACCTCCGCGCCGCGTACGCGGCCGCCGCGAGGCCCGGCGAACGCGCGAAGGCGTGAACACACTACGATGCTCGCGATGAAGGGCACGCTCGCCGCCGCGCTCGAACACGAGGTGAAGGTCGACGTGTCGCCCTTCGAGGGCCGGCCGACGTTCGCGAGCGACGACATCGACGATTGATGGTCAGGGCACGATCGTGAGCGCCTGCGATGGCGTCGCATAGCCGCCGACGACCGCCGATATCGTCCACTGCGCTCCAGGGCTCATCGGGACCTGCAGCGTCGAGGTCGACGTCAGCGTGGCTCCGCCGTCAGCCGACGTGAGCGTGAGCGGATCGAGCTGCTGGTCCGGCACGCCGTTCACGCTCGTGCGAACGACGGCGGTGGGATCCTGAAGGGCGCCCGGCGCGCCGATGGTCAACGCGACAACACCGCCTTCCCGGGGCGCGCACGGGGTCGTCGAGCCGCACGTCACGGAGAGGGTCGGCATCGGCGAGACGATGGTGAACTGCTTCGAGGCGAGCTGATCCTGATAGGAGGCCGTGAGCGTCCACAGGGCTCCCGACGAAGCGATGGGTACATTGAGGAGCATCGAGCCGCTGAGCGGCCCGACCAATGGGTTCATCGGGCCCACCGTCACCTGTTGCGTCGAGGTCACGGCGCCGACGGTCGACGTGAGCTGAACGATCTGCTGCGTCGCGCCGGGGAGCTCGACGGTCACGTTCACCTGCCCAGTTCCGCCGGAGCAGGTCGTGCTCGCGCACGGGCCGAGGATCGAGAGCAGCGGTCGCGGCGCGACGAGCGCGAGGGTGGCGGGGGGGCTCGTCGTCGCTCCGAACGTGCCAGTCAGCGTCCAGCTCGCGTCCCCTTCGTCCGCGCTCGGCACCGGCACCGGGGCGAGTGTCGTCTCGGCGATCGACGTGCCCGTGTCATCGACGCCGGCAGACGTCGTCAGCGCGACCGAGCCGAGGGGGACGCCGTCGACCGCCGACACGACCGTCACGGTGTCGGCCGTCGAAGAGGCGATCTCGGCGGTCAAGCTGGCGCTCCCGGTCCCGGCCACGCACCGGTTGCCGCCGAACGCCGACCCACCCGCAGGGTCGACCAGGCGCGGACACGAGGCGCTGAAGCGCTCGAACGCACGCGGAACGACGGTGATCGGCGCGGTGGGAGGCGCGCCGTAACCTGCCTCCGCCTGGACCTCGAACACCATCGACGTAGCCGGCGCGGGCGCTACGAAGTCGACGTCGTAGTAGAAGGGATCGAGGCTCGCGGAAGCCCTCGGCGTGCCGGCGATCGGCGTGGCCACTCCGTCGAGGAGCATCGTCACGGTGGGCGCCGGCGGCGTCTGTCCCGCGACGAAGCGGAGCGGACCCGCGGCGGCGGCGTATTCGACGACGAGAGAAAGGTGGTCGACGCCCGAGATGACGTTGCCCGCGAACGGCGCAGCGCAGAGGGGAAGGTCGCTCGGCGGCGCGTCTTCGGGGGTGGCCTGCCAGCAGACGTTGCCGTGCTCAACGGAGCGCTTCAGCACGATGACCGTGGGGGTAGGCGCCGCGGGCTGTCCGGAGCAACCGATCGCCGAAAGCAGGAGCGTCGCCGCTGCGACGCGTGGGGCAAGATGGCTCACGGGTTCAGGCTCGCGGCTTCTTGACAGGAGCCTTCGTCGCGCGCCGAGCGGCCTTGTCGGTGGCGCCGCCCGCCACCTCGGTCTCGAACGCGAAGCGATTGCCCGTCGCGACGAAGTCGATGTCACACGTCCCCGGATCGCCCGTCGCCTTCAGCTCCGCCGTCGTCGTCGCGCCCCCTTGCGGCAGCGGCACCGTCGTCGGCGTGACCGCGTGCGAAGCACACTCGACGTCGGCGTTGCCACTCCCCGAATAGGTGATGGTCACGGTGAACGTCTCACCGGACTTGACCGAGCTCGGCCCCGTCACGTTGTTGATCAACGACATGTCGCTACCCCTCAGTTGCCCGCCGACGTCGCCGACGTGCGGCCCTTGAGCGCCATCACGAGATCGGGGATGTTCGCTTGCACGTTCAACCCCAGATAAAAGAACGCCTTCGTGTTTCCCTCTTCCTCCACGACCGTGCTCGAGCGCTCGTTCAGGAGGACCGCTCCGCCGGAGACAGACGTGTACGGGATGACGTGGACCGCGGCGCCGGCGAAGACCGGCGGGAAGCCCGACAAGGAGGAGTAGCGCCCGGCGTCTCCGAAGGGCCCGCTCGAGAGGCCGAGCGCCGCCTCGATGGCGAACGCGCGGCAGAGCTCCTGCGCGTCGACGCCCTTGGACCACTGAGGGTCGTCCACGTTGTTGGGGCAGAAGTGGAGCTGCACCCCGCTGTAGGCCAGCACGACGGCGCTGTCGTTGCCGATGGCGGGGACGACCCCGACGCCGATGACGGGGGTCAGATACGTGAAGATCCACGAGCTCTGCGTGAGCGCCGCGTGCTCCGGCAAGGCAGCGGTGACGAGAGTCTTGTCTGCCTGCACCTTGCCGAACGCCGCCTTGTACGTCGTGCGCGCTGCCAGGGCCCCGTCAATGCGGTTCTTCAGGATCGCGAGCGGGCTCGTTTTGCGGTCGAAGCCCGGCCACGCGTCGGGGTGGGTGGCGACACACGTCACCTCGTTCGACGCGATGGCGGGGTCGCACGCGGCGAGCGCGCCGCTACCCAACAGCCACGCCCCGAGCTTCGCCTCGGCGAACGCGTCAGTGCCCTCGGGCGGAGTGGTCTTGGCCTGGGCCGTGAGCATTGCGTTGACCTCGGCGTCGAGCGCGCCGAGATGATCGGAGAAGTCACTCACGGCCTTGCTCGCGTCCGCGCTCAGTGGATCGACGGCGCCGTCGAACAGCGGCTTGAGCGGGCCGTCGACGACGCTCGAGAGGGCCACGTAGGCCGTCGCAGTGTTACTGATGCGGATCTCGTGGTACGCGAACAATCGGAGGACATCCTCCGCCGTGACGTTCGGGTTGCTCGGCATCACGACCATGCCCAGGGTGGTACTCAGAGTCGGCGGATCGTGCCCGGGCGGCGCGGGCGAGACGACCACGCTGTTGTGATCGCCGAGGACGTCGACCGACACGATCTTGGTCTTGTAGTCCGAGGAGTAATAGCCGTCCTTCGCGTAGTGGAGCTCGGTCTTCGGCGTTCGCGCGAGAAGCGTGACGAGCGCCGCGCCGAGCGCGTCCGTGACGGGCGACGGCGCGAGCGCTGCGTTGGGTGAGTCGTCGAGCCACACCACGATCCCGCGGACGTGGCTGGGATAGACTGCGATCGCCCTTGCCTGCTGCGCCTGGCCGTCGGCAGCAGCCAAGGCCGCGGCCCTCTGGGCGGCGGCGAGCGT
>DASYCF010000402.1:0-1749 GCA_036500365.1 Byssovorax sp. | reverse complement strand
ATCCTCGCGGACGACGACGACGACGACGAATGATTATTTGAAGGTGACGTTGAGGACGCCGTCGTCCACGTGCGCCTCGAGATCGCGCGGCTTCTTGTCGCTGTCGAGCTCGAGGACAACGCGGCCTTTGTTGGTGCCGGGATGGCCGAAGCGAATGCGGGTGACGCCGTCGCCGGGCTCGAGCGACGCCTTGGGCAGCTTGCCGCCAGTGATGTCGACGACGATGCGCGTGGGGCTCGTGAGCGCGAACACCTTCGTGACCTCCGCGTTTCCTACTTTCACGCTCGCCGAATGCGCGCGCGCGTGCGGCTTGGGCGGCGCCGTATCCGCGAGCTCAACCACATCGGGCTTGCGCGGCAAGTCCCTCTCGACGTCGACCACGGATCGCACAGCGCCTCCCGACGCGCTCGCCGTGCCCGAGGGATTCGCGCTCGTCGCGCTCGTCGCGCTCGCAAGCGTCGTGCTCGTCGCGCTCGTCGCGCTCGTCGCGCTCGTCAGCGTCGCGCTCGTCAGCGTCGCGCTCGCAAGCGTCGCGGGCGTGCTCGCGCTCGAGGGCGGCGCGGCGTGGGTCGCGGCGGGGTGCTTATGGACGGTCGCGGCGATGCGGGCTTCGTGGCGGTGCCAGCGCTTGGTCGCGTAGCCGACGCCGCTGCCCACGAGCGTGCCGACGGCGAGGAGGGCGACCGCGGCGGCGAGGGCGTGGTTTTGTTTGCGCGGCGACGACGTGGTCTTGCGCGGCTCGCCCACGGGCAGGTGGAGCACGGCGACGCGGCCCTCGCTGAGCTCCTTGTCGAGCACGGGGGGTGCCGAATTCTCCCCGTCGCGCAGCGCGGCAGCTGGCGGGTTCGACGTGACGTCGAAGATCGGCGACTCGTCGAGCTTGTGCGGCGCGGGTACATCCGAGGGCCGGGCGTCGTCGAAGCGCATGTCGAGCGTGGCCTCGGCGGGCGCGAACGACTCGTCCTTGCGAAACGTCCAGCCCGCCAGGAGCATCGGCGGATCCGAGCGCGTCTTCGGGCCGATCGTCACCGGGCGAGGCGTGCCCCACGGCTTGGTGTTCTTGAACACGCGCACCTCCTCGGGCATGCCGAGCGGCTCGTCCTCGGGCATCGAGATGTTGAGCGGCGGCTGTGAAAACGGCGGCAGCGACAACATCTCCTGCGTCGGCTGCGTGTCCGACAGCGTCGGCTGCACGAAGCGCCTGAGCGCCGCGCGCGCCGGCGGGTCGAGCGCCACGAACTTCAGGCCCACGCCGGGCAACCTGCCGTCCACGGCGATGGGCTCGAACGCGCGCACCCACATCACCTCGGCCGCGCGCACGTGGACCTCGTGCTCCTCGAGGTCAAAGCGCAGCGACACCCGATCGCCCACGCGAAACGGCTGCGTGGTCTGCAGGAAGATCCCGCTCTCGCTCACGTCGCTCCCCCACACGCGACGGGGCGCGGGCAACGACGCCGCGACGATGTCGACCTCGGCGAAGAAGGGGGCTCTGTCGCTCAAGCGGGCATTCGGCATCTGGCGGTCTCCTTGTGGCTCCATGTGTCGCCCATGGTGCACGCCCAGATCCCGAAACCGAAATTTTCGACCGCGGCCTTATTCGATCGCGAGCCGAACCGGCAGCCGCTCGATGCTGCGCTTGAGGCTCGCGCGCGCCGCCGCAGCCTCGAGCCGGATCGCCGCCGAGAACCTGGCGTTGCTCTCCGCTTCGAGCCGATCGGCGCCGCGACCGCGCCCGAGCACACGGCCCTC